>NZ_JAUBUG010000008.1:39336-121367 GCF_036705345.1 Microcoleus sp. B3-D2 | reverse complement strand
TATTGAAGGCGGTTGAAACCGCTGCCGACTTATCCCCGTGTCTAAAGCCAGGGGCTTGCGTCTCGTTCTTCGGTCAAGCTTCATAGTTATGGTAAATTATCACAAATCATATAGGATTGCTATAGCAGAGCTAAAGCTCAAACTAGGGCGCCGATCGAACCTCACCCCTAACTCTGCGAAATAACCCAAAGGCGGTAGCATAGTTTGGGAAACGGCATCAACTGAAGATGAACTTAGCGCCAGCAACAGTCCTGCAACAGGGCAAATACAAAATTAACGCGACTTTAGGGATAGGAGGGTTCGGCATCACTTACCGAGCTATCCACACCCATTTAAACCAAACCGTCGTACTCAAAACCCTCAACGAAAGTCTGCGCCAACACCCAGAATCTGCCCAATTTCAACAGCAGTTTATTGCCGAAGCCCAACGGCGATCGCGGTGTCAGCATTTCAACATAGTCAGGGTAATCGACTTTTTTGAAGAAGCCGGACAGTCTTTTATTGCAATGGACTACATTCCGGGCCAAACTCTCGCCCAAATAGTCGAAACCGATCAGCCGCTGTCAGAAGCCCAGGCCCTTCACTATATTCGGCAAATAGCCTCAGCCGTAAGTACAGTGCACCACAGCGGATTGCTGCACGGAAATATCAATCCAGAAAATATTATCCGGCGAGCCGATTCTCACGTAGTAATGTTAATAGATTTCGGAATTGCCCGCGGCTTTACCGCCGGCACCAAACAAACCCACACTAACTTGCTCTCCCCCGGGTACGCGCCGCTCGAACAATACCTCTATGACGGTAAATGTACACCGGCCACTGACATCTACGCGATCGCAGCCACCCTCTATTACTTACTCTCCGGCGTGGCGCCCGTAGCAGCACCCCTGCGCGATCGCATTCCCTTGACTGAGTTACGGCAATTTCAGCCCAACCTCAGCCCAAGAATCGAGCGAGCCATCCTTCAGGGACTCGAAATCGACCCCCACAACCGCCCTCAGACAGTGGAAAATTGGCTCACCATGCTGCAAGAAACAGAGCGAGTATCAGTAAAAAGAAAAGGCAAGCAAAGTCTAAGATTGCCCGCACCTCCCCCGCCGCAGTTGACTTTTCTGGCGTTTCTCGTAACGGCTGCAATTGCAGGCTGGATGGGTTTTGACCTAGCATGGCACTACAACAGCACCAGTCTCAGCAATCGTCCCAAAATTGAATCCTTCCCATCTCTGGAAGATTTGCTCAAATCCCGCGATTTGTCAGGGCCGATGTTCGGGCAGCCGTCTGTCGAAAGCAGCCCTCTCTACCCGATCGAACTCAACAAGCTCCCCAAACCCTCCTTAGACAGCACCAACATTCCCGAACAGATCGACGATCCCTCAGAAACGAGCGCACAACCTTCTGAGTCTCCAAGCCAGGAAACTCCCGCCCCAGAACCCGAACCGGAACCTGAGCCATCGCCGACGCCCGAACCCGCAGAGGAGCCTTCTGAGTCCCCCATTCCAGAGCCTCAAACCGAAACCGAGCCAGCTCCCCAACCAGAAGCCGCACCAGTACCAGAAGTTGCGCCCCTGCCTGCAGAACCGCCCGCCGCGCCCGCCCCGCCTACCCCTGAGAGTGCTAGCGCTGAAACCTTGCCGCCGTCGGAATCCGCGCCGCCAGTAATAGCCTCGCCCATCGAGCGATCGCCTGAGCCTGCGATACCGAGCAGCAGTGCCAACAATTCAGATAGTTCGATCGCACCTGATTCACCACCCCCTGTAGCAGATCCCACGATGCCTTTTCCCGAACCTGCGACAAATTAGTAGGGTTTTTGTTGGTTCAAAGTGCGGACAAATACTTGGTTTTATGAGTCAGCAAATATCCGCTCAGTAGTTGAGATAATAAGGCCCTACCTAGCCAACGACTATATTCCAAAAACTTCGGTCGAATCTGAAAATCCCAACAGTCGCTGTCTGAGTTTATCGAATATTTCCTATTCCCTCTGCAATCCAAATGCCCGCAAAAAAATGCAGGACTGTTTTCTATTTTGATTTAAATTATGTTAGAATATGTGCGCGGCGCTGAGGTGGTGTGATGTCGCGTATTAATACTGCCAAGCTGCAAACATTTTGGTACAAAGCAACCCCAACCTCGAATTTGAGCAAGTGTAAGCGAGGCTTTTGCGCTAACCCGTGGCGCGTTAGACTGTTCTAACTCTCAACAATCCCATCCCCGACACTCGGGGTGCGAGTGTCAATTCCCCCAAACTTCCTTCCTTTGGGAGCAAGCATCATCGGGGACAAGCAAGTTATAATTTGTTGCGGAAGCGCACAGAGATTTTTTATGAGTAAACCCCCAGTTCATGCTTTTTTTGTAGGCAGAGCACTTGCCGAAGCACTGTACGAGCAATTAGAAAGCGCAGCAACCAACGCTTTCTCTGAACTCGGCAAATTTGACGCAGAACAAAGAGAACGCTTGCGGCAGTTCACAGATCGAGTTGTGGAACGGGCAAATCGAGCTTCGGATGAGGCGATGCAGAACAGAACTGGCACTGCAAGCACCACCACCATTCAAGACATCCATCCTGCAGATTTGCAAGCGACGATTGACGAGCTGCGTGCCGAAGTGGCTCTGGTGCGATCGGAATTGCAGCGCTACCGCAGCAGTTTGCCCTAGCGCTCGATTCGACCACAACTATTATTTACTACGTGAGCGCATTGCTTTGCGCTCCTGCGCTCCTACTTCCAATCAAAGCAACAACATAAAATAAGCAATTTGGGAACCCAAGTGTCTGCTCTCCTTGATGACTCTGTTAATCGCCAGCGCTCCCCCAAGCACACTGGCGAAGCCGATGAGCCAAAAACTGCTAGTAAATCCTACAAAAGTAAAGCTTATCGCTGGAATCGCGAAAAATACTCCCGGAAGCGGCGCTTCTTCGATATTTGGTCTTTTGTCTTGCTCTGGCTGGCTTCGCTGTGGCTCGACAGCAAAAATTGGAGCTACTGGGGAGGCGTGACTGAAGAAAAGAAAGTGGCCAGACGCCGCTTTCAAGCTATCTGGGTTCGAGAAACACTCTTGGATTTGGGGCCAACTTTCATTAAAGTTGGGCAGTTATTTTCCACCCGCGCCGACTTGTTCCCGACAGAGTTTGTCGAGGAACTTTCTAAGCTGCAAGATAGAGTGCCTGCTTTCAGCTACGAGCAGTTAGAGGTAATTGTTGAGCAAGATTTGGGCAAGACAGTTCAAGAACTCTACCACAGCTTTGACCCGGTGCCTCTGGCCGCTGCAAGTCTGGGTCAGGTACACAAAGCTCAACTGCATTCGGGCCCGGAAGTGGTGGTCAAGGTACAGCGACCGGGACTGCGGAAGCTGTTCGAGATCGATTTGCAAATTCTTAAGGGAATTGCCCGATACTTTCAAAACCATCCTAAGTGGGGCCGCGGCCGAGATTGGATGGGGATTTATGAGGAATGCTGTCGCATTCTGTGGCTGGAAATTGACTATCTCCATGAAGGCCGCAATGCTGATACTTTTCGCCGCAATTTTAGCAACTGTGACTGGGTGCGGGTGCCTAGGGTTTATTGGCGGTATGCGGCTCCGCGAGTGCTGACTTTGGAATACCTGCCGGGGATTAAAATCAGCCACTACGAAGCTTTGGAAGCGGCCGGGATCGATCGTAAATTAATCGCTCAGTTGGGCGCAAAAGCTTATTTGCGCCAGTTGCTCAACGACGGCTTTTTCCACGCTGACCCACACCCCGGCAACATCGCTGTTAGTGCTGACGGTTGTCTGATTTTCTACGATTTTGGCATGATGGGGCAAATCCATTCGAACGTCCGCGAAGGACTGATGGAGACGCTCTACGGCATTGCTTCCAAGGATGGACAGCGGATTATGGATTCTCTGATCAATTTGGGAGCTTTGGTGCCTACGGGTGATATGAGTCCGGTGCGCCGCAGCATCCAGTATATGCTCGACCACTTCATGGACAAGCCTTTTGAAAATCAGTCGGTGAGCGCGATTACGGACGACCTTTACGATATTGCCTACAACCAACCTTTTCGCTTCCCAGCTACTTTTACTTTTGTAATGCGAGCTTTTTCCACAATCGAAGGGGTGGGCCGAGGTTTAGATCCCGAGTTCAACTTTATGGAGGTGGCACAACCTTTTGCCATGCAGCTTATGACTAATGGAAATGGCCATGATACAAGTAGCAGCATTTTTAACGAAATCGGCCGTCAGGCGGCTCAGGTGAGTTCGAGTGCTTTGGGTTTGCCCCGCCGGATTGAGGAGACTATTGATAAACTCGAACAGGGAGATTTGCGGATTCGCGTCCGTTCTGCCGAAACAGAGCGCTTGCTTCGCCGCATGAGCAGCGCTCAAATGGGCACGAATTATGCTTTGCTGATGAGTGCTTTTACTTTGTCGGCGACAATTTTGTTTGTCAGCAATCAAGTCTGGGCGGCTGTGGCTGTGGCAGTGCTGGCGGCGGGTGCAGGGTTTGCTATGCTGCGTTTGTTCAAGCGGATCGATCGTTTAGACAGGATGTCATAATTGTGCAATTTGAGATTGGGAAATTTCAGGTTTGAGATTTCTCGCCAGCAAAAATTTGACATCGAATGTTAAGTTTTTGCTGGCTGACCACAGATTGCTGAAATTTACAATGTTTACGCGCTGTGAGGCTAAAAACCCAGTTGCTACCTAGATTTTTCGCCAGCCAAACCTCGGATTTTGGGTATAAATCCAGTCTTGTTTTGCAGGTGCTGCTGAATTTACTGGATTTAGCAAAATTTTAAGATGGGATTACCATCATACGATCTACAATATGAGGTCAAGGAAGTGCAATTTTTCCAAAACTCGCGATCGTGGGGTGCAGAAATTTCAACTGCCGTTCGGGATTTAAGTTTTGGAAGAAAACATCTCAGCCAATTAAATCAAGCTTTCAAGTTCGATGAGTCCAATCACCCAATCTATGAAACGCTCTTTCGCAGGTAAGACAGACACAGGGCTAGTTCGTTCCGTAAATCAGGATTCGTACTACATAGACTCTGATGGGCGATTTTTCATAGTGGCCGATGGAATGGGAGGACACGCCGGAGGTCAAGAAGCCAGCCGGATTGCGACTCAGGCGATTCAATCTTATTTGCTCGAACATTGGGAAGGGCCTGAGGATTCTCCGCTGTTGTTGGAAAAGGCTTTTTTAATTGCCAATCAAGCTATTTTGACGGATCAGCTCGACCACCCCGAGCGTGCTGATATGGGAACTACGGCTGTGGTTCTAATGTTTAGGGATGAGGGCCGACCCTGGTGCGCTAATATCGGGGACTCTCGGTTGTACCGACTGCACGGCTCTCGTTTGGAGCAGATTACTGAAGACCAGACTTGGGTGGCTCAGGCTGTCAAAAGAAAGGCTCTAACTCCCGATCAGGCTCGCACTCATCCTTGGCGTCACGTTTTGTCCCAGTGTTTGGGCCGCGATGATTTGCGGGAGATAGATATTTTGCCGGTGGAGGTACAGCCTGGGGATCGCTTGCTGCTCTGCAGCGATGGCTTGACTGAAGAACTTTCCGATCCTTTGATAGCTTCGCCTCTGAAGTCGATTCGCGCCTGCGAGGGCGCTGCAAATGCTTTAATTCAAGCAGCTAAGGATAAAGGTGGACGCGATAATATTACTGTGGTGATCGTGACGATCGACCTCAAATAATATTCGCTCGCCCGATCGCACCCGACTATCTAAAATCGAAAAATCTAAAATCTAAAATCTAAAATCTAAAATTGAATGACCCGCGTTATCGGTTTGATCAGCGGCACGTCGGTGGATGGCATTGATGCTGCTTTGGTGGATGTGGTCGGTTCCCAAACAGACTTGAAAGTGCAATTGGTGGCAGGCAAGACTTTCCCTTATCCTGCTAATTTGCGATCGCAAATTCTCTCAGTTTGCAGTGGCTCAGCTTTGTCAATGGCTGAACTAGCCCAATTAGATGATGCCATCGCTCAAGAATTTGCCACGGCGGCATTGACAATTCAAGCAGAATATGAGAAAGCCGAATTAATCGGCTCTCACGGTCAAACCGTCTACCACCGACCTGCTGGGAAAGCCCAGAAAGACAGCGCCGGTGCGTTAATGGGCTACAGCTTGCAACTTGGGCGGGGCGCGCTAATTGCGGAATTGACAGGAATTACTACTGTGAGTAACTTTCGCTCGGCAGACATTGCTGCAGGGGGTCAAGGAGCACCCTTAGTGTCCATAGTTGATGCCTGCCTGCTGGCGGAACCCAACATCAGCCTCTGCATCCAAAATCTGGGGGGAATTGGCAATGTTACCTATCTTCCGGCAAGAGGAAAAGGGGAAAACAATGACGAGTCTGAGATTTTCAGTCTTGGGGAGGGCATATCGGGCTGGGATACAGGCCCGGCGAATTCCCTGTTAGATTTGGCAGTACAGCACTTCTCAGGCGGCACTAAGACGATCGACGAAGGTGGAGCTTGGGCGGCATCGGGAACTCCCTGTCAAGCTTTAGTCGAGGATTGGCTCGCATCAGAGTTCTTCCGCCAAGCACCGCCGAAATCAACGGGGCGAGAGCTATTTGGTGTAGACTATTTTGACAGGTGTTTGGTCGAGGCCCAAGGTTACAACCTCAGTCCTGCTGACGTGCTGGCTACTCTGACAGAACTGACTGTTGCCTCGATCGTTCACAGTTACCAAACTTTTTTACCGGCTATGCCCGATCGAGTTTTACTATGCGGGGGCGGCAGCCACAATCTCTACTTAAAACGCCGATTGCAATCTCAATTGCATCCAGTCCAAGTGTTGACTACTTCTGAGGCAGGCTTGAATGTAGATTTTAAAGAGGCGATAGCTTTCGCGGTTTTAGCCGCATGGCGGGTTCGGGGCATTCCCGGCAATCTGCCTCAAGTTACTGGTGCCCGGACACCGGTACTTTTAGGAGAAATTAACTCTTGTTGGCACAGTTGGGCGTGATAGCATAGAGTCTGAGGGACAACGGCTGTGCGTTGTTGCACCAGCATTGTAGCCAGCAGGAAAAGCATAGGAACAGCACTGTGGCTCACACGTTTTTAATGGAATCTGGCCAATGGACGCTCGAAGGAAGCTGGATTGAGCGCAATGGCGTGCCAATTACGGTTAAAGGCAAAACTTTAGTGAGCTGGAACCGAACAGATTGGTTCAGTATGGTGACAAAGCTCGTATTTCCTGGAGGCGATCGCGAAGAGATTATTTTGCAGTACCGAGGACACCTCAACAGCGATGAACGGCAGTATACTTTTGTACTCCAACACAGCGAACTCGGCCGCGTCGAGGGCGAAGGTTGGATTGCTCCCCAGTCGATCGTCCAGCGTTATTGGGTATTGGGAGACGAACGCCAGCGGCGGACGGGTTTTGACACCCTTCACCGGGTTGATGACAACCGCTACTACCAATCTAGCGGCATCATGTCTGGTCATTACTTGACGAATACAATGGAGGCGACTCTGGAACGTCAGGGGGAATAACTCTTTCTAGAGTCCACATTTGCGAGTTCTAGAGATTGATGTGAAAACTGAAGGTTTGGCTAGTCGGAGGTCGCGCTCAGATGTCCGACTAGCACCATTGTTGTCAAACCTCATCCGCTGCCACTAAAGACAAATATATTGAATTTGTTAAAAATTTTAATTGGTTAAAAAATTAACACTTATTATTAATAGTTATTAAATTTTCGAGTCGAGGCGCCATAAATTATTTTTGCGCTCTCCTGTGGTCGATCGACAAACTGCTTAGCTCGACTCCGCAATTCGAGTGAAATCCACAAAGAAACTGTCCAATTTTCCTCAAGTCTCTATACAGGTCTTCTACCTTCTGCCTTCGAGTGACGCCCCATCACCCCCAACTCCTTTCCGCCTGAGGGAAGAGAGTAAGAGACGGAGGTCGCCGACTGCGACTCTTTGTTACTCAACGCCTGGGTTAGGTTCTAAACCCCAGTGGTGTTTCAGAAAATGGCGGTACATGGTTTCTCGTAGCATCATTTGCTCGTAAAGCTTGACCAAAAACTCTTGAGCTTGTTCACGGCTCATGTCACTTACCTGTGTTTTGAAGGAACACAGGCTAAATTGCTGTTCCAAAGACAATTCTGCTGGTTGGCTCATGACTTTGACTCCTCTGTAAGTAAAGGTGACTTAAAAGTGAACACCTGGATTAACCAGATTTGTAAGTTGTTTCAGCGATCCACCGTTGGTTTCGGGATGCCCGATTGCCCATCTGGCTTTCGTCTATATTACAAAAGGTAACAATCATTTGACAAAGTTACCATCTGTCCTAAGAAATACCTTACTTAGGGATAGAGATGGCGAGATGTCTGCAAAAGTTCCTTCCGCAGGCATATACAAGTGTATCTACTTGTCAAGAGAAAAAAGGCTCAGTACGAACCAAAAGAATTGAAGCCGTTTATACCAAATCCGGCGGAGAGTCTCTCCGCGATGAGGAGACGGGGAGAGGCGGAGATTGGAAGATGAGGAGATGAGGGGAGTGGAAGATGAGGAGATTGGAAGATGAGGAGAGCGGGAGATGGGGAGAGCCGGAGAATTTCTATTTCTCTGTTCTCCCTTCTTCCTTCTTCCTTCTTCCTTCTTCCTTCTAGCTAATTCGAGGGCCGGCCATCCTGGGGTGGAGTGGTCGCTCCGGGTCTGAAATTGGGAGCAGCGGGTGCAGGCGAAACAGGAGGAATGCCCTGATTTGCCCCAAAGTTGCTAGGCTGCTGTGGAGCCGGGAGAGGAGATTGAAACTGATTGGGATTGAACTGCTGCTGCCCCGGAGCGGGAAGAGGAGATTGAAACTGATTGGGATTGAACTGCTGCTGCCCAGGAGCGGGGAGAGGAGATTGAAACTGATTGGGATTGAACTGTTGCTGCCCAGGAGGCACAGGAGACGGCAGGGGTTGACCGGAATTGCCGATCGGAGGTGCCGCAGGAATGCCAGAATTCGGAAGCGAGGGATTGGGCGATGGGGAGGAAGCCGAACTAGGAAGAGTTGCCAGGGCAACTCGATCGCCCCCTACCTCTCTCAATTTGTCTAAAACCTCCACAACTTTGGCATATCTCGCATTTTGAGGAGCGTACAGCACCATCAAACCCGTAGGATTTTTACTTTGGAAACTCTTTAAAACTCGATCGAGCTGTTGGTAATTAACAGGCAATTGGTCGATATAAGTTTGCCCGAAATCGTCAATGCTGACAATCAGCATCTCTCGCATCTGCGTTTGTCCCGTCTTTGCTTTAGGCAAATCGACATTAATTGCTTGCTGGCGAGTCAGTTGCAAAGCGGCCAGCAGAAAAAACGTCAGAATGCAAAATATCACGTCAATTAAAGGCACCAGTTCTATCCGAGCCTCTTCAGCAGGAGTATCTAGATTAATCTTCATCAGTTCTCAGCAGTTTTAATTATTAGAAGGTGAATCTTCAGCCGGATCGGAACCTTTCAATTTCGGCTCCCGATTCCGTTCTCGCTCCTCTTGAGAATTGAGAGAACGCCTGTTCAAACCATCTGCACCAAAAGAAGAATTGCTGTATTCTGCACCGGGCGATCGACCCTTAGCATTAGCTGCCGGCCAGTATTGCCTGTAAAGCAATTCCAATTCATTTCCAGCTTTGCGAAATATTTTTGCCTGGTTGAACAAAAAAGCTTGAAATATCCGATAAAACGCCAAGGTAAAAATTGCTACTACCATCCCAGTAGCAGTCGTGATCAGCGCCTCGCTAATCCCCAAAGTTACGCCAGTTGTTGCCGCCGTGCCGATGTCGCCCAGACGGATAGAACTGAGCGAGTTAATCAAGCCCAGAACTGTTCCCAGCAAGCCCAGCAAAGGAGCTAGAGCGATCGTAGCTTCTAAGATTTTGTCACCGCGACGCATCGAAGCCAACTCTTCATCGGCTGCCGCTTCGAGTGCGAGTCGAAATAAATCTGGTTCGGGATTGTAGAGCCGCAGAGGTGCAGAAAGAAATCGCCCGATCGGCTGTCGGTTAGCTTGTCTGGCCATCTCGTTAGCCGCCCCCCAATCGCTGCGAGCGGCTTCAAGAATACGGTTAACAATCTGCTTTTCTTTGCTCAGAAGGCTCGCCCAAAACCACAAGCGCTCGATAATGGTACTCAAAGATAGAATCGATAACAGCAACAGGGGCCACATGGCGGGGCCGCCTTTTTCAAACAGTTCTTGAATATTCACAATATTTTTGCTCCTGCAGTACCCGCTAACTTTTGCTTCTGTTCTACTTTTTTTAACAAATCTAAGGCCATTTAATTTTAGCTATTAATGTACTCAGGACTTACGCACTCGCCACTAAAGACACCGGCTGCATGGGAACGGGCTCCGAGGACTGCAACCTCTATATTTTCCTCGCTCGAACCCAGTTTCGGGGTAAGTCTGGGTACTGTTTTCTAGCGCCTGCAGGCCATGGGCGGCGACTTCCTCACAATTCCTCTAAGTCTTGACACATATCTTGGAGTGACTGGTGTTGAAGACGGCGGGAAGAGCGGCGATATTTTTTAGTTTGCAGCTTCGGTTCGTAATGCTGCGTACCATCCGACTTGGTTTGCTGCTTCAAACTCGATTCGGCGCTGCTGGAGTTTTGCAGAGCTTGTTGGCGGACGATCGCCTCTTCGAGAAACTGCAAGTAATACTCATAGCGCTCCCAAGCGCCCCGCACGACACAGTTAGGCTCGTCTCGGTGCGAACAGTCGCTAAACTGGCAGCTACCCAAAGCCAGCCTCTGGCGCGCTTCTGGGAAATATTCCGCTAATTCTGAGGGATCGCATTCGAGAGCCGGCTGATTAAAGCCCGGAGTATCGGCCAAAAGTCCGCCGCCGGGGAGTTCAAATAGTTCGACGTGACGAGTCGTATGGCGCCCGCGGCCGAGTTTGCCGGAAACAGCGTTCACTCGGAGATTCAGCGCCGGGATCAGTTGGTTGATCAAGCTGGACTTGCCAACCCCAGAAGGGCCACAAATTACCGTTATTTTCCCTTGCAGGTGGTCTAGAAGCAAGTTCGGCAACGGGCTATGTACGGGGTTTAACGGATGTAACGGCTTGAGCGAATTGGGAATTTGAGGGTTATCCTCAGAACTCAGCATAGATGGCTCTATTTTCTCCACTAAGTCATGGAAACCTGGTTCCGCTCCAGAAACTTCATTTTGATCGTTAGCCGGGGCTTCCTGAACTCCGGCACCGCTGCGGACGCTAATAAACATTGGTTCGTAGCCCCAGCCGCCAAGCCGATCGCGCCACTGTTCCAACTCATTGGGCGTGACCAAATCGCATTTGTTCAGGCACAAACTTACCTCTAAACCTGTAGATTCGGCCTTGACTAAAAACCGAGTTAATGACGCGGGATCTAAGTCTGGTTCAGCAAGGGCAAAAACAAGGAGAATGCGATCGGCATTAGCTACAGGCGGGCGGTTGAGTTCTGTTTGGCGCGGGAAGACTTCAGAAATTGCTCCCCGGCGGTCAGTCCAGTCCGGTTCGTCTACCACCACGCGATCGCCCACCATCACCTGTTGACCAATTTTTTTGAGTCTAGTGCGACGAGTGCACAGGAGAGTCGGAGAATCCGCGAGGGGAGCATTTTTCCCGTCAATGGAGACTTCGGGATCTAACCTCACTTGATAGAAGTTAGCCTGAACAGCAATTACAGTACCGACGATCGAGGGCGAATTCAGGCTCATCCTGCTTCCTTGTCTTCTGGGCGCTGCACTTTCATTGAAAAAAAGCCAGACTCCGGCTCATCCGCGACAAATTGCGTTTCCAGAATCTGGTAGCCTTCCATTTTGAGACTATCGGGCACTTGTTCGATCGGCTCCCCAGCATCCAGCCACACTTCCAAAACAGCACCCGGTGCCATTTGCTCCAAGCGCAGTTTAGTGCGAACAAAATTCAGAGGACAGGGGGTACCCCGCAGATCGATTTTGGCATCTGGGGATTTGGGAGTTTCAATTTTCGATGTTGAATTCATAATGCTTTTTGCAATCTCCAATCCTGAAAGCCTTAGTTTTTTAAATAAGTTGGATGGACACGGGAGAATCTCAAATTTTGTGTCCAATTGGACACAGACTATTATTCTTTCTGAAAAAAGTGAGCGCCATGGCGCTCACTTTTTTCAGCGCTGCTGAAACCGAATGCCTAGGAAGCGTCCCACCTGAGATTTTTGTGAGCAATTCCACACAATTTTTTGACAGATACTAAAACAAATTGCCGGGGAATCCTCAAACAGGAAAATTTGACACCAAGTGGTGTCAAAAATTGCTTATTTCTGAAACAAATTACCCAGAAACCCTTCCAAGCCGCCTTTACCGGTACGATCGCCCTTCAGCTTAGCAAGCTGCATCAGCAATTCCCGTTCTTCAGCCGTCACCTTAGTCGGAATGTCAATAGACACCGTAACCAAATGATCGCCGCGACTGACTGGATTTCCCAACCGAGGCACCCCTTTTTTCTCCAAAGTCAGAACTGTATTCGCCTGAGTTCCGCTAGGGATCAACAATTCGGTCGGCCCGTCTACGGTTTCCACTTCCAACCGGCACCCTAAAATTGCTTGCAAATAACTAATCTTAACTTCCGAGCTAACGTTAGTGCCCTCGCGCTTAAATAGCGGATCTTCGTTCACCGCCAAGAACACGTAAAGATCCCCGGGCGGCCCGCCCAGTTTGCCGGCATCCCCTTCATTGGAAACGCGCAAGCGAGTACCGTTGTCAACCCCAGCCGGAATTGTGATTTTCAGCTTTTTCATCACTTCTTTCTGACCCCGGCCGCCGCAAGTTTCGCACTTATCCTCAATCACTTGCCCGGTGCCGTTGCAAGTAGGGCAAACTGAAACTTGAGTAAAGCTGCCGAAAGGAGTGCGGGTAGCGCGTCGGACTTGACCACTGCCGGTACAAGTCGAGCAGGTTTGGGGTCTGGTTCCCGGTTTCGCGCCAGTCCCGGTGCAAGTTTCGCAGGTTTCTAGATGCTTGATGCGGAGTTCTTTTTCCCCACCAAACACTGCTTCCCGAAAATCCAGCCGCAAATCGAGTCGCAAATCGTCTCCGCGCACCGGCCCGCTGCGCCTGCGACCTTGCTGTTGTTGGCCACCCACGCCTCCCTGAAAACCCTGAAAGAAGCTTTCAAAAATATCGGCAAAGCTGTCACCAAAGTCTTGGAATCCCGGTGCACCTGCACCGCTGACGCCTGCTTCGCCGAAACGGTCGAAACGGGCGCGGGTTTCTGGTTCTGAGAGTACCTCATAGGCGCGGTTAATTTCTTTAAACCGCTCCTCGGCACCGGGTTCTTTGTTGACATCTGGATGGTACTTGCGAGCTAGGCGGCGGTAAGCACGCTTAATTTCTTCTTTGTCTGCGCTGCGAGAAACGCCTAATATTTCATAGTAATCACCGGCCATAGAGCTGCTTGCCTGGAGGTAAATAACAAAAAGTGTACGAAAAAGAAACGGGCGACCTTTCCTGAAATTACAGATTAAAAATCAAAAATTCTCATTGTTAATTTTTAACTTTTAATTGTTAGCTTTTCAGTTTTAAAGGAAAGGATTCATATCATCAACTTCTGGTTCGGGAACCTTCTGTTTTTGTTTTGACTGTGGATTTGACTGTGGACTTGACTGTGGATTTGACTGTCGTTTTGACTGTCGTTCCGGCTTTGGTTCCGGCTTGGATTCCGCCTTTGATGCCGCCTTTGATTCCGGCTTTGGTTCCGGCTTTGGTTCCGGCTTTGGTTCCGGCGGAGCTTGGGGCGCCACCAGCAGCTCTTCTTCCACCAAAATACTGTCGTCGTCCGCTTTAACCTCTTCTGGTTCTGATGATTCTACTTCTGACATCATCTCGCTTTCACCAACAGATCCTGACGGGGCTACCCCGCTGCGGGCTTGGTCGTAGACTGCTGTCCCCAGCGAGTATAGCAGTTGCTTGAAAGATTCGATTGCGGGCGTGAGTTCCTCGACTGTGATGTCGGGGTTAGTCATCGTTGCTCGCAAGGCTGCTGCGGCTGTTTCCGCTTCTGCCTTGAGCTCGTCGCTCAGCAGTTGCGCGTTGGTTTTTAAAGTTACACCACAATTATAGACGAGGGAGTCAGCTTGATTTTTGAGTTCGACCAGTAGAGCGCGCTTGATGTCCTCGTCGGCGTAAAGTTCGGCTTCTTGTCGCATCCGCTCGACTTCGGTTTCGCTCAATCCCCCTGTATTGGAAATTTGGATGCTTTGTTCTTTTCCGGTTCCCTTGTCTTCAGCAGCCACCTTGAGAATCCCGTTGGCATCGATTTCAAAGGTAACTTCGATTTGAGGTACGCCCCGGGGAGCTGGGGGTATGCCTTTGAGCAGGAACTTGCCGAGACTTTTATTGTCTTTAACCAATGCCCGCTCGCCTTGGAGCACGTGAATTTCTACCGAGGTTTGCCCGTCTGCCGCCGTGCTGTACATTTGCGATCGGCTGGTGGGAATAGTTGTATTGCGCTCTATTACTTTCGTAAACACCCCGCCCAAGGTTTCGAGCCCCAGCGAGAGCGGCGTCACATCCAGCAGCAGCAAGTCTTTGACTTCACCGCCCAACACCCCGGCTTGAATTGCCGCGCCTACCGCTACAGCTTCGTCGGGATTGACCGATTTATCGGGAGAAACGCCCCCAAAATACTTGCTAATTGCCTTTTGAACTGCCGGAATCCGGGTTGAGCCTCCCACTAAAATAATTCTGTCTATGTCTTTGGGGGTCAAACTTGCGTCTTTGAGGGCTTGAGTCACCGGATCGATCGTCGCTTGCACCAAATGAGCCACCAGTTTTTCAAACTGAGCTTTGGAGAGTTCCATTTCCAAATGCTTCGGCCCTTTCTCGTCAGAAGAGATGAAGGGCAGATTGATTGAGGTGGATTCTCGGTTGGAGAGTTCGATTTTCGCTTTTTCGGCAGCTTCTCGGAGGCGCTGCAAGGCCATTTTGTCTTGTGAGAGGTCAGTGCCTTCTTGAGTCCGGAAAGCTTCTACGAGCCACTGGACTATGCAGTCGTCAAAGTCATCTCCTCCGAGATGGTTGTTGCCGGAGGTAGCGTTGACTTCAAAAATTCCGTCTCCCAGTTGCAGGATCGAAACGTCGAAAGTACCGCCGCCCAGGTCAAAGACCAAGATTTTCTGTTCTATATTTTGCTTGTCCAGCCCGTAGGAAAGGGCTGCCGCCGTCGGTTCGTTGACGATCCGCAGGACTTCTAGGCCCGCGATCGTACCGGCGTCTTTGGTAGCTTGCCGCTGGGCGTCTGTGAAGTAGGCTGGCACTGTAATCACGGCTTGGGTAACAGTTTGTCCCAAATAAGCTTCAGCATCTTGCTTGAGCTTTTGGAGTACCATTGCCGAGATTTCTTGGGGAGTGTGAACCTTGTTCCGAATTTGGACGTTAACGGTATCGTCTTTGCCTTTTATGCAGGTATAGGGAGTTCGGGCTCGTTCTTCTTCCGTGTCGTCCCACCGCCGTCCGATAAATCGTTTGATACTGTAGACAGTATTTACAGCATTAGTTACAGCTTGTCGCTTGGCCAATTGACCTACTAAGCGATCGCCCGCCTTGCCAAATCCTACTATACTCGGAGTTGTGCGCCCGCCCTCGGAATTGGCGATCACGACGGGTTTACCGCCCTCTAACACAGCTACGCAACTGTTAGTCGTGCCTAAGTCAATTCCAATAATTTTTCCCATAGCGCCTCATAAAACTTTGTGGGATGTTTGGAAATCTCCAACTACAGGTTGGGAGATGAAAAACGACTCAGCTTGTTTAAACAAGCATTCCCAGACTAGATTTGTAGGAAATAAACTTGATGTCCTAAAGCAATATCAAAGACTGGTAAAAACATTTTTCAGAATTTTTGGATCAAGCGCTGACCTGCTTTTAGTCATCTTTAATTAATTTGGTGAGTCTGCCACCTTGGAACCCCCGAATTCTATTCGGGGGTCAGTGACTTTGAGGAATGCAGTAGCTTGTATCCCGATTAACCTTCTGAACTATCGGGATTTTCATCTGAGGCTACCACAGATAGCCCAGCCGCTGCAACTTTCACTTTGGCGTGCCGCAAGACGCGATCGCCCAGAATGTAGCCGCGTTCTAGTTCTTGGATAATTGTTCCTTCCTCGTGTTCGTCAGTTGGCTCGCTCAGTAGAGCTTCGTGGAGGTTGGGGTCAAACTGTTCGCCTTCGGGGCGCATCGGAGAAACCCCGATTTGCTTGAGGCCGTCTACCATTTGCTTGTAAACGCTTTGGTAGCTTTTGTGAATGTTCATTTCGCCATCGGTTTGCGGCTTGATGTGCGATCGAGCGCGCTCGAAATTGTCAATTACCGGCAACAGGGGTTTGATCGTGAGACACCTTGCCTGTAAATCTAGCTCTTCTTTTTCCTTTTGGGTACGCCTGCGGAAGTTTTCAAAATCTGCTGCTAGGCGGAGATTTTGATTTTTCAGTTCTTCTAGTTGAGCGGATGCGGCTTGCAACTGAGTTTTTAAAGCCTCTTTTTCCTCGGTTACCTGCGCCAGTTCCTTCTTCCAAGGCTCCGCGGCGTCTGCAGTCGGACTGTTGGTTGAACTGCCGGTGACGGTAGGCCCCGATGCGTTTGCTGGGGTGCGATCGCCCTGAGCACTTTGATAAGCTCGAGCAAGTTCGAGCTCCCAATCCGCCGATTCGTTGGAGTTTCCTGATGCCGCCGGATTTTCGCTTCCCATTGGCGAACCCTCTGGGGTGGTTTCCCCAGTTGAGCTAGGATCTTGATCTTGCTGTTTTTCCTCGTCAATCATAAAAGCTGCGCGACAGAACCCTATCAATTCTAGCAGATACAGTTAACCCGGTAAATCTAGAGGACTCGAATTGACTGTGTATGGCAAAATGTGAAAAGAGGACAACTCGCCAGCTCTGGAGACATTGCTCAAAGCTTTCCATAAAATATTCAAAGGCCCGTTTAGATATTTACGTATAATATGGCAGCAATGGGGGCAACCCAACGTTTGTTGGGTCCTCATTTTTAATTAACGCGATCGCATTTACAACAAGTTTTATAAGTATATTTTGCTGTTAAGTCTACTACAATATTTCCCACCGAGGAGGCTTAATTTTTCAAGGTTTACTTAAAACGATAGTGACTTAGATTTATCATCTGTCAGGCTGTTTTGGTCGCAAGGTGAGGCTGGCATTTTTGACCATTTGCTGAGTTTCCCAAGTTGGGAGAAAAAGGAATTTGTATTGAGTGACTAAGTAGTTAGCTGTGTGCTTGTGTAAGTCAGATACTAGGTTGTTAATCTTGATGCGAATTGGGGCTGTGGTTTTCCGGATTCAATACCGCCGAAGTCGCTTGAAGTCTCGGATTTTTGCCAGCCAAATGAGAGAGATTAGTTGGTCTCGCTGAGGTGCTCATCTGTAAATACGGTTGATATCTAATTTGCCTCTTCCCAAGATTTTTGAACCCTCAACCTTACGTCACAAAGGTTCGGACACCAGGGTAGAATTAAAGTAATATTTAGTGAGCGAAAACTAGAGTTGCTCAAAATTTGCCCTGGGGGCTCATGCAGCCGACGATCGGGCAGTGACCGATCGCAGATAATTAATCAAAATATGTTTCAAAAGGGCGGTCGAAGCTTTCGTAAAAGCTATCATCACAGAACATAGCTCATCTTTAATTGAGTAGAGCTAACCGCGCCACCACGGGCGCTGTAATTTGACCAAACAATTTGGGAAAATATAACAGCGTGGGAAGGGGATAAACCCCGCCCCGCTTTTCTCTCCCGGTACGGAGAACCCCCAAGTGATGTGCCCTGACGCTATAACGAGAGTATCCCGCAAGTTAATCAGGTAAGTAAGCAACTTAGCACTCAAGGCACAAGATTTGATTGCAAGCACCGGCAACTCCCTCCAACATCTCGTCAATTTGTGGACGAAGCTTAGAGGGGACTGCGAGCTTACACTTGAGAGATAGGGATTGAGCAAGAAAATGATAGCTGATCCATAAGCAAAGAATATGGGGGTTAAAACCCCGCCTTGGTTTTCCTCTCAGCACTCTTTGTGACTGAGTTTCCCACCTATTGAGTGTTTTTTATGACTAGCACATCCCCGCTTCGCTCCACATCCATAGTTTCTGTGAGCCAATTTCCTCCGGCTCTCACCAAGATGATTCTGTCGGGTTACGTCAACGGCGAGCAAGTGAAGCAAGCTCAAATTGAAAGCCAGAAGTCGGGCAAGCGTTTGACGGAGGTACTAGAAGCACTTACCGGGCAGCCGTTACCCCCAGAATTGCTGCGACTTTACAAGAAGCAGCAGATGTTTGAACGGAAGATAGTCTACGGGGTTGAAGCATTTGACCCGGAGATGAGCGAAATGTCTAACGAGCAACTCGGAGTTATGCTCGACGCGTTGAAGATTTCGATCGACATTTGTCACCAAGGTCGGTTTTTACCCGTAGCTAAGACTGAAACTGAGCCGGCGGCGGTTTTAGTGGCAATGGTAGATCCCGACAACCTCAACGCTATAGAAGATTTGCGGCGGATTTTACAGCCTCACGGCTTGGCTTTGCAGCGACGGGTGATTACGCCAGACGACTATCAGGACATAACTTCTGCCTATCAAGAGGACCAAGTTAAGGTAGCAGCCAAAATGGCAGCAGCCGAAAAGCAGAGAAAGATGGATTTAGGGGAGGGAGATTTTGGCGAACTCTCGCTAGAAGAGGAGAGTGCCGACCAAGAAGACCTAGCTAACACCTTGGACGATGCTGAGGCCGCTCCGGTAATTAAGGCGGTCAATATCATTTTGGCTAAAGCTCTGTCGGAAAAGGTGTCTGACATCCACGTAGAACCTCAAGAAGAGTTCATGCGGATTCGGATGCGGAAAGACGGGGTGCTGCAAGAGTATTTCCGGTTTCCCAAGCAGGTAGTCGCATCGATTACGGCTCGTTTCAAGATTATTGCCAACCTGGATATTGCCGAACGCCGCCAAGCTCAAGACGGCCGCATCCGCCGGGTATTTGAGGGACGCACGGTGGATTTCCGGGTGAACAGCTTGCCTTCGCGGTACGGCGAAAAAATCGTGCTGCGGATTTTGGACAGTTCCAGCACTCAGTTGGGCTTGGGTTTGTTAATCTCCGACCAAGAAACTCTGGCTTTAGTGCGAGAGAGTGCTAGCCGTCCGTTTGGACTGATTTTGGTGACGGGCCCGACGGGTTCGGGCAAGTCAACTACTCTCTACTCGATTCTGGCGGAACGGAACGATCCGGGGGTTAATATCAGTACGGCGGAAGACCCGATCGAATATGCTTTGCCAGGAATTACCCAATGTCAAGTAATTCGGGAAAAAGACTTGACTTTTTCCAACATTCTGCGGGCATTTTTGCGGCAAGACCCTGACGTGATGCTGGTGGGGGAAACGCGGGACAAGGAAACGGCCAAAACTGCTCTGGAAGCTGCTTTGACGGGACACTTGGTACTGACGACGCTGCACACGAATGACGCGGCTGGGGCGGTCGCGCGTTTGGCGGAAATGGGCGTAGAACCGTTCATGGTTTCGGCCGCTCTGTTGGGCGTGTTGGCTCAGCGTCTGATGCGGCGCGTTTGCGACAAATGCTGCACTCCTTACCAGCCTACTGCCGCAGAACTCGGCAAGTACGGTCTGTCTGCTTCTCAAGAAATTGATCTGACTGTTTACAAAGCCAACACCGTACCGGTGGAGCAAAGGAAGGAACTGGCAGAACGCGAGGAACTTTGTCGGAAGTGCGGCGGCCTAGGCTACAAAGGACGGGTAGGGGTTTACGAGTTCCTGAAAAATACTGAGCGGCTTCAAACCCTGATCACTCAAGGAGCTCCCACAGAGCAGATTAAGGAAGCAGCAGTAGAAGAAGGGATGAAAACGTTGTTGGCTTACAGCTTGCAGTTGGTGCGGGAAGGCGCGACTACCTTTGAAGAAGTCGAGCGGGTGACGTTTACTGACTCGGGCCTGGAGGCGGAAATGAAAGCCAAACGCAAGCAGGGACTTACCTGCAAAACTTGTCGGGCGGAATTGAAGCCGGAGATGTTGGATTGTCCTTACTGCTTGACGCCACGCTTTTTGGATTGATTCAGCAGCAGTTAACTGTTGACTATTAACTGTTGACTGTTAACTGAGCTAGATTGGTCAATAACTATCAATTCGATCGAGGAGAGGTATCTATGGGTCTGATGATTGAAGACGTACTGGAGTCCCTGGTAGAGCAAGGGGGTTCGGACATACACATCCAAGCGGGCGCGCCTATATTCTTCCGAGTCAGCGGTAAACTAACTCCTCAGACGCAATACGGCGACATTCTGTCTGCTGAGGAAGTGCAGATCCTAATTTTCCAAATGCTCAACAATATGCAGCGCAAGCAGTTGGAAATGGAGTGGGAACTCGACTGCGCTTACGGGGTTCGGGGATTGGCTCGGTTCCGCGTCAATGTCTACCGGGAGCGGGGTGCTTGGGCTGCTTGTATGCGGGCTCTGGCTTCTAAGATTCCTAATGCAGATGCTTTAGGCGTGCCGCAAATTTTGCGGGATCTGACGGAAAGACCCAGGGGTATGCTGTTGGTGACGGGACAAACGGGTTCCGGGAAAACTACTACGATGGCGGCTTTGTTGGATCTGGTCAACCGGACGCGGGCGGAACACATTCTCACAGTTGAAGATCCGATCGAATACGTGTTTCCTAATATCAAGAGTTTGTTTCACCAGCGCCAAAAGGGCGAAGATACTAAGAGCTTTGCTAATGCGCTGAAAGCAGCTTTGCGCGAAGATCCTGATGTAATTCTGGTGGGGGAAATGCGGGACTTGGAAACCATCGGTCTGGCAATTTCGGCTGCAGAAACGGGTCACATGGTGATGGGAACGCTGCACACTAATTCGGCGGCTGCAACGATCGATCGGATTTTGGACGTGTTCCCCCCCATTCAACAACCCCAGGTTCGCGCCCAGGTGTCTAACTCTTTGGTGGGAATTTGCAGCCAAAATTTGGTAATAAAAGTTGGGGGCGGCCGCTGCTGCGCTATGGAAATCATGGTGAATACTCCAGCTATGGCTAACTTGATCCGGGAGGGCAAAACTCCAATGATTTACTCCCAAATCCAAATGGGGGCAAAATTGGGCATGAGGACGATGGAAATGGCCCTCGCTGAACTTTACAAGAGCGGTAAAGTCACTTGGGAATCGGCAATGGCCAAGGCTTCTAAGGCTGACGAACTCGAACGCTTGATCGGCCCGGCACCTGTTGGCGCCAAGGTAGGAGCTCATTAATTCAGTCGGCAGTCATTAGTCAGGAGTCGGCCGACTGAATTAATGACTGATGACTGATGAGTCATAAATTTTAATAAATTTTCAGAGGTGAGCTGTGGCTACCAACGTTATCCGCCAAAAACCGAAAGGTGGCTTTGATTTCAGTAAAATTCAGGAGCAAATCGAGTATAACCTTACCAGTCTTACTGTTAAGGATATGGCTATTTTTGCTCGTCAGTTTGCGGCTATGTTTAATGCAGGGGTGGCGATCGTTAGATGCCTTTCCGTGCTGCACGAGCAGTGTTCTAATGCTAAGCTGAAGCGAGCGCTCAGGAGCATGAATGCTGACGTGCAGGAGGGGATAAACTTGGCAGAGGCGATGACTAAGTTTCCTGATGTTTTTGACCAACTGTTTATCAGTATGGTGGCGGCGGGAGAAGTCGGGGGGGTGCTAGATGAAACCCTAGACCGTCTGGCGGTGATGATGGAAAAAAATCACAAGACGGAGGCTGAAATTAATTCGGCGATGTCTTATCCTAAGACTGTGTTTTCCATCGCGATCGTGATTTTTTTCGCAATGACCATATTCTTGCTACCAACTTTCGCTAAAATCTTTAAGGATATTGGTGCAGATTTGCCGGCTTTTACGGTGTTTATGTTGGCAATTAGTGCATTTTGTACAGCTTGGCCTCCCATTCAACAAATAACAGTTATTGGGGTAATTATAGCGCTAAAAATTGCCTTCGATATGTACTACAAAACTCCCATAGGTCGCCTACAAATTGATAGGATTGCGATGAAATTGCCGATTTTTGGAGATTTGATCGAAAAATCTGCTGTGGCTCGGTTTTGCGTGATATTTGGGTCGCTGACGCGATCGGGCGTGCCGATTCTCAATTCTTTGGAAATTGTGCGAGATGTGGCGGGGAATCAGGCGATATCTAATGCGATCGAATATGCGAGACAGGAAATTCAAAGCGGCGGCATGATCAGTATTGCTTTGCAAGAACAAGCTGTTTTTCCGTCTTTGGCCATCCAAATGATGGCTATTGGCGAGGAGACAGGGGAACTTGACAAGATGCTGATGAAAGTTGGCGCTTTCTACGAAACGGAAGTTGAAGAAGCAGTAAAAGGACTTACCAGTATGCTAGAACCTCTGATGATTGTGGTCGTCGGTGGTATCGTAGGTTCGATTTTGCTATCGATGTATCTGCCGATGTTCGCAGTGTTCCAGAAGCTGTAAAAAAGGGGTACTTAGTTATTAGTTATTAGTTAGTAGCAATTAACGCATGACCAATGACTATTCCAATCGTTCCCAGGCTCTGCCTGGGAATGCCTTTGGAGGAGGCACAGCCTCGATTTAAAGGAGAAAATAATTTGGAGGCTCAGCCTCCAAATCTTAATTACCAGGGTCTTCCTGGTAACGAGAAGCGATCACTCAGGAATTAGCAGCAATTAATTAGTAATTACTTATTCTTTTGTTTGAAAATGTCTGTTAAACAATCACATTACGAGGCTTTACTAGCAGAGTACAGCGAATCTTCCGCCGCGATCGCCCTGCTGAAAAAATATCGCGTTTACATGGAAATGATTCCGAGTATCCGCCGCGCCCATGATAGTTTAATCACAATTCCTTTGCCAATTGCGCGCTTGCGGGACGGAGTTTCTTATGCGGGAAGGGGCGGCACTAGCATATCGCCGGGGCAGGCAGTTTGTTTGCCCTGCGATTTGGCGATTTTGATGTGCGATCCTGAATGGAAAGTTAAAATAGGAGTGGAAATTTTGATTTTCATTCATCGTCCGGGCGAAGAGTTTTCTGAGTTGCTCGGCCGCTGGCGGCAGTCTCAGGTTTGGCTGGATAAAGGTTACGAATGGGTGATGCCCTACCGCTACAGCCATATTTACAGCGATGAAGCTGAGGCTGTTCATCCGCTATTTGTTTTGTTTGACGAAACGCCGGAACTGATTCAACGGGGTTTGATGGCTGCTGGTTTGCCGTTTGTGGTGGAAAGTTTCGACTCTGAGATTGAGGAAGTAGAGGAGGAAGAGTTTCTGGGTAGCGGGGAACTGGGAAGTATTGGTGAAGAGAGTTTTGATTTGTAGGGTGGGTGCGATCGCATATAGCAATCCTATTGCTTGATGTAAAGTAGATTTTTTTCAACGAACCGTAGAGGGCGCTCTTGGCGCAGAGAAAGAGAAAATATAGAAATATTGATGTTTGCGAATCCCGAATCGGGTTGTTATATGCAGATATTCAAAGATATTTTGGGTGTGAAAAGGAATGTTTATGCTCCACAGGTAGATCACATTTCAAAGAATCGAATTAATCGATCGCTTTGTCATTTGTGACCCGCCCAAAAACGGAGACGAGCCCCCGACGTGGTGGAGAGATTAAAATTTGAGACTCTTGTTCAAGCTCCAAAATCCATCTGTGGAGTAAATCTAAAATCTACAATCTACAATGGAATAACCCCTATAGCTTGGCAACAAACGTTGGCTTTCATGCTGGTTGCGTAGCCTAATGTAAAGGTGTAAGTTGAGATTTTTCCATCGATTATGATATCACCATCACATTTTATTTGCTGTGTTCATTTTATTGTATTTTAATATAAAATTTACTAAATGAACCGCAGAGAACGCAGAGGCGGGAGAGGGGGGGAGAATGAGCCAATTATAAATTTATATGAGTACAATTTTTTATTAAACCGGAGCTATTGAGATGAGATTGTTAAAATCCTGGCGTTTAGTTTTATTAGGTCTAGTTTTTGGGATGGCTGTAATTTTATCAAATTGCGGCACTCCTTCAAACACGGTTAGCAATAATTCTCCAACTGGGCCAACTCCTGCTGCGGTTCCGGCTGGGGCTTTAGTTTACGGTGCGGGCGGGCCGCCGGTCAATCTGGAACCGGGAAATATTACTGATGGCAATTCGGTGGTTGTTATCGACCAAATTTACAATCGCTTGACTGATTTCAAACCGGGAACTGTGGAACTTGAACCGAGTCTGGCTACTGAATGGTCAAGTTCTAAAGATGGTAAAACTTGGACTTTTAAGTTGCGTTCCGGGGTAAAGTTTCACGACGGCACGGATTTTGATGCGGAAGCTGTTAAGTTTAATGTAGAGCGCTGGTGGGATGCCAAAAATCCTAACGGTTTTCGAGAAGCGGGCAAGAATTATCCGATTTGGAAAGATTTTTTTGGCGGGTTTAAGGGAGAAAAAGATTCTTTAGTAAAAGATGTGGCAGTTGTTGATAAGTCTACAATTAAATTTGTTTTGAATCGACCTTTTGCTGCTTTTCCGTCGGCGATAGGGTCCGCTTATTTTGGGATGGCGAGTCCGGCGGCGGTGAAAAAAGCGGGTGCTAAGTACGGCACTCCGGGGTCGCTGGCGGTGGGTACGGGGCCTTTTGTGTTTAAGGAATGGCGATCGGGCGATCGCATTGTTTTGGAGAAAAATCCTAATTATTGGAAAACTGGCACGCCAAAAGTCAATCAATTGGTAATTCGCTTTGTTGACGATCCGGCGGCGAGACTGGCTCAGTTGAGAGCAGGACAACTTGATTTTACTGTGGATTTAACGCCGGATCAATTGAAAGAGGTTCAAGCAGATCCTAATTTAGAAGCTGTGGTGCGACCTTCTTTTAATGTCGGTTATTTAGGGTTAAATCCGAGTTACGAACCTTTGTCAAAACCGGAAGTCAGGCGGGCGATTGCCCAAACAATTAACAAGCCAGCAATAGTCAAAGCTTTCTGGGGAGAACTCGGAAAACATGATTCGCAATTTATCCCGCCTGCGCTGAATTGGGCGGGGTCTGATAAAGTTAAAGATTATGAATTTAACCCGCAGCAAGCTAAAGCAATGCTCGCGAAAGCCGGTTATCCGAACGGTTTTGATTTGGATTTGTGGTATATGCCCGTCAGCCGTCCCTATTTTCCCACGCCGAAGCCGATTGCTGAGGCTTTTGCGGCGGATTTGAGCGCGATCGGGATTCGGGTAAAATTGCTGACAAAGGATTGGTCTGCTTATTTAGCCGATCGGGTAAAACCTCCCGGATTTCAAGCTTTTATGATGGGTTGGATTGGAGATTACGGCGATCCAGACAATTTTTATTATCCTCACTTCGGGCCTGGTTCCACGGGGGATTTGGGAAATTGGAAAAATCCGAAAGTTCTGGAACTTTTGGATCGGGGGAGGGCCAGTGGCGATAAAGCAGCTAGGGCGAAAATTTATGCGGAAGTTAGCGAGATTTTGCATGGGGAAGCTGTGCGTTTGCCGATCGTACATTCGCAGCCGCTTTTAGGGAAACGCAAGAATATTCAAGGTTGGATTCCGAGTCCTTTGGGGTCTGAGTCTTTTGAGGATGTTAGTAAGTCTTGAAAATCGCGGAGAATGTGCGTTTCTAAGCACCCTACATTATACTTATTCTCATTGCGATCGGATTTTGCTTAAAGCTTTGCAATTGCTTTCCTTCGGAGCGCGAAAGCTAACACTCTCGCAATGACAAATAGTTTTATCGGATTTTAAGCACAATCGTAGGGTGCGTCAGCACACTAAAACTTTGGAAAATTTAACAAGTCTTCAAGCTGACGCACCCTACAAGCTAAAATAAAGCCATGTTTCAATATATTGTTAAACGTTTGCTGGGACTATTGCCAGTCCTTTTCGGAATCACTCTGCTAGTATTTATATTTTTGCATTTGATACCGGGAGACCCAGCTACAGTGCTTTTGGGAGAACGGGGAACTCCCGAACAGGTGGAAAATTTGAGAGCGAGATTAGGTTTGAATCAGCCTTTGCCTTTGCAATATTTGGCGTTTTTATGGAGTTTGCTGCGCTTTGATTTGGGAAATAGTATTATTAGCGGTATTCCGATAATTGATGAAATTAGAAGTCGGTGGCCTGCTACTTTTGAACTGTCTGTGGTGGCGATGTTGGTGGCACTGGTTATCGGAATTCCGGCCGGGATTTTGGCTGCTGTTCGGAAAAATAGCTGGCTGGACAATCTGGCGATGAGCGGTTCGTTAATTGGCGTATCTTTGCCAGTGTATTGGTTGGGATTGATGTTGATTTATTTGTTTGCTGTTTATCTGAAATGGCTGCCTCCTAGCGGGCGGATTAGTGTAGATTTGGGGTTTGGTTTTAAGTCGATTACGGGTGTTTATGTTTTGGATGCGTTGCTGAGGTGGGATTTGGCGGCTTTGCGGGATGCGATCACCCATTTAATCCTGCCCGCTTTGACTTTAGGAACTATTCCCCTGGCTATTATAGCTCGCATCACTCGTTCTGCGATGCTGGAAGTGCTTTCTCAAGATTACATCCGCACTGCGAGGGCTAAGGGATTGCCGGAATATTGGGTGATTTTGAAACACGCTTTGAAAAATGCGTTTTTGCCTATCGTCACAACTATAGGTTTGCAGTTCGGCACTCTTTTAGGTGGCGCTATTCTGACTGAAACGATTTTCTCGTGGCCGGGAATTGGTTCTTGGATTTATACGGGTATTCTGACGCGGGATTACCCAATTGTCCAAGGAGGAGTAATTTTTGTGGCTGTAACTTTTGTACTGATTAATCTGGCGGTTGATATTTCCTATGCTTTTTTCGATCCGAGAATTCAGTACCGTTAATGAAAAGGAAATTAGACACGAAATGCTTGTTTAACATCCGGCTGCAGCAGGTAGTAAATGCTAGCCACTGCAAAACCCAGAGTTAAAAAATTGACGGCTGTACCGCCGCTGCCAAACATTTTGACAATTTGCGTGAGGGTGGCGAGGATGTGGACAATTAACGTTCCCGTCCAAGCCCAATTTTTGAGTTGAAACAAACCCCAAGTTAAGAGTAAGGAGAGGAGACCTAAAATAAAACTGATCGCAGCAAAAATTCCAATGAAGCCCCCGATTACAGCCCCAATTTTTGCCCCGCCGAAAGCCGCACCGAGACCGCCAAAAATGCCTGCAAAAAGTAAGATGAACAAGCCGTCAAGGAGGCTGAATACGCCACTAATTAGCTGCAAGATTGCCAGAACTGTAACGCTTTGAGGACGATTCATTATTTTGATTTTCCATTTTTAACGAATTTGAAACATATTTTAACCCACATTGAGCAGGTAGCGATCGTCCGCGAGGAATTGTTCAACTAAAAGTGCATAGGATCTCAAGAGAGAAGGTAATATTGGCGGCAAGGAGCACCCAAGAACTGGAGAATCCCCAATCGCTCAGATGTCAAATTGGTAATCTGCTTGACACCATCAACCGTCAACAAATGAATCGACATGAAACATTTAAACACCCACCGAGCAAGTAAGTTTGGCCGTAGGCTTACCGACTTGATTCTCAATCGTCTGTTTAGCACGCTCGATAGCCTGACGAAGTGACCGTTGACCCAAACTATAAACCACCAAATACAAACCCATTAACATTGACCACAAAGCCACTCGTTCAGGAGTCTTGAGAAAGACAACAAATGGGAAGTCGTAAGCATCGCGGACAAAACCCAGACTGCGTACCACGAGTTCCATGATTAGTGTAGCCAGCACCGCTACCTTAACGATCGCCAGAAGCCGATCACGGATAATCGCCTCAGTGATCGCGTCTTCAATTAAGATGTTGACGCAGTTGGAAGTCTAACAACATAATGCGGACACCGTTATTCCACCCACTTGTCCCTGGCGCATCGCTTCCGGGCGACTGGTATCACGGCAGCATTCCTACCAACATTGAAGTGGGAGAGAACTCAGTGATCGATTCTTCCTTCTGCTTCAAGCACTACTACGCTGCTGGCTCTGTTGGTCTGCGTGTTGGGAGCAACGTCACGATCTGGCGTGCTTCCTTGGCTGTTGACGCCGATGCAGTCATTGAGATTGGTGATTATTGCTACATTGCCGATGCCTCCCTAGTTTGCTCCGCCCGCATCACTCTGGGTGCCCATGTCATGGTTGCAGGCGGAGTAACAATTGTGGATTCCGACTTTCATCCCATTGCTCCCGCTGCCCGGCTGATCGATACGATCGCTCTTTCTCCAATTGGCGATCGCCAACGCCGCCCTCCTATTGAAGTTCTTCCCGTAGTTATCCAGGACGACGTGTGGATCGGCTACAATGCAACCATCCTCAAAGGAGTACGGGTGGGAGCTGGTGTCGCGATCGCGCCCTCTCCAATGCCAACCCCGATCAAAGAGCAATCACCGAAATAAGTAGGTAGAAGAAATTAAACACAGCTGCGCGCCATTTTATAAATTTGCCCTTTGCATCAGACTAGAAATCACCTTCTCCGCTGCAAAATACTCTGTCGCTATCTCTCTGGCAGCAAGGCAATTCCCCTCGTAGTCGCTCTCAATAGCATCAATTGCTGTGAGGATGTCCTCCATTGTTGTGAATCCAAACAGCCCCCGCCCTGTAGGCAGGAACTTACTAAAACCTGTATCCTGAGTGATTACTGGTCGTCCGGCGGCGAGGTAACAGGCGCTGCGATCGCTAAACCAGCCAGTACGAGGACGGACATACTGGTCACGCGCTACGGTGAACTCACCACGAGCACCTTGGATGTAAGTTCGGTAGCGCTCAACGTCTTGTGATATACCTATTGAATCCACATGACGCCACCCATGCTTTTCAAGTAGTTGCTTTACCTCCTCGCTTACCAAAGTTGCTAACTCAAATGGCACCTGGCAGCGACTTGGGAGGTCGAGAACCTTCTCGAACTCACGGTCTTTTGTCCAATAATACGTATCGCCTTGATAGGAAATATTTTTATCCTTATTGTGCCAGGTGGTGATGGTATTATAGGCAGCTCCATCGCTCTTGTAGGGGTTGTCCCACAAATCTAGAACTATCGGTTGGCGTGTCGGTAGCCAGTGGAAGCGCTCTACGGGTAAACTGCAATCTGGTTCACCTAGGTTCTCGCCAAAGCTAAAGTGTGTATCGTGCGCTGACAGCTCAGCGATTGTTGCTTCATCGCCCTGCGATACCCAAACCTGGTAGGAAAAGGGATCTGACTCCACGTAAATGCGACGAGGACAGGTTAAGTGTTCTTCACGGATTTCTTGCGACCCAGTGACATTCAGGAATGCGTCCGCCTCCCGGTAAAGCTGTAATATCTGGTCTTCGGTCATTCCGTAGCACTGCCCACCGGGATAGTTGCCACGGAACGCCCATCGGTTCCTAAAGCCATGTGCCTCAAGAATTGGAACCATCGCCTCAATATTCCCGCTTGCATCACCCGAAAGGTCGTTGATTCGGGGGTCGTATATCCAGCAACTGGAGTCCTCTATATAGTATGGGTCATAGCCGAGCCGACGTAGCCCGATCAGGTAGTGGAGAAACTGATAGGTAACACCAGCCAGAGGGTACCAGAAGAAGATACCAAAGACAATGATTTTTCCCTTGGAAGGCTTTTTAGGCTCCATCGTTTTTGTCCTGCATTTCCAATTGTTTGATTAAGCGTGCAGGGTTGCCAGCGACGACACTGTAGGGCGGCACGTCTTGATTTACCACAGACCGCGCCCCAACGATCGCTCCCTCGCCAATAGTCACCCCTGGCAGCACGCAGGCATCAAAACCAATCCAAACGTTGCGCTCAATACGGATTGGTCGCGCCACAACCCCGGCGTCGATGCATCGGGGTAAACACTCTGACACTCGCTCCAGTTGACGCTGACGTTCTACGGGGTCAAATGGTAGTCGGTAGGTATCCATCAGCACAACGTTCCAGGAAATTAGGGTATAATCCCCAATTTCTATCTCGGCGTCACAGATAATCCTAGCTCCGTGGACAAGGGTATAGTTGCCCACCGTCACCTGCCCGTGCCGACCAACATCAAACATCGTTCCTAAATACGTGGAGGCACCACGACCGAGCGATACTCCCACTTGTGCCTCGCTGCGGTATAAGGAGAAACTGAAGCTAGTCTCAACGTAGGCGGTATCGTCGAGAACTACGTTCTCTGGAATCGTCCCCGGATACCAATCCCAGGGGAGAGTGCGTGTGGAATCCATGGCATTAGACGCTCCCGATAACTTGTGCCGGATTGCCGATGACTCTGGTGCGGGGCGGCACGTCTTTAGTTACCACCGCCCCAGCCTCCACGAAAGCCCCAGCCCCAATCCGAACTCCCTTCAGAATTGCGGCGTTCGGTCCGATCCAGGCGTTGTCCTCAATTACCACAGGTCGCCGTACAACCTCTGGTCGCCGTAAGCCCTTCCCCAGGGGTGAGCAGGCGATCGCATCGGCAATGCGATCGCTAGGTGCGATCGGATGAAAGTCCGTGTCCATGATGGTGGCATTCCATCCAATAACCACGTAGCTGCCGATGCAAAGTTCTAGCTCGCACAGCAGCACAGCATTTGTGAAGTAGCAGTAGTCGCCAATCTCAACCCGACCTTCCTGGCCAATGGCAAAATGAACGCCGTCCATCGTACAGTGCGCTCCAATCGTTAGCGCCGATTCTCTGCAACTGTGAAATCGCTTAAAAGCGAATTCACCCGTGATGACTGTATTGGAATTGACTTGAACGTTCGCCGGGAGTTCTCCGTTTGTCCAAAATCCCGGCTCGAAGTGTGCAATATCGCTCATCGTCTCCTCTGTTCATCTAGAGCTGCTGACACATCTGATGTCACAGTAAGCAGTCGTCCATTTTCGAGTACCAGCAGCTTGTCACAGCTTTCCAACGTACTCAGGCGGTGGGCAATCATAAAGGTGGTGCGGTTGTTCATCAGACGTTCCATCGCTTCCATAATCGCCGCTTCGGTTTTGGTATCGATTGAACTTGTAGGCTCGTCAAGGATGAGAATAGGAGCGTCCTTCAAAAAGGCGCGAGCCAGAGATATCCGCTGCCGCTGCCCACCTGAGAGCCGCATTCCACGCTCACCGACCAGAGTTTCATAGCCCTGTGGTAGGTTGAGGATGAACTCGTGGGCGTTGGCTGCCTCCGCCGCCGTTATAATATCTTGCTCACTGGCATCAGGGCGGGCGTAAGCGATGTTCTCGGCGATGCTGGTTGAGAAAAGCACCGGTTCTTGGAGAGCGATCGCAAACTGGTTACGTAAAGCAGCTAACTTGTAGTCGCGCAGATCAATGCCGTCTAGGAGGATTTGACCAGCAGTGGGATCATAAAAGCGGGTCAGCAAGTTGAGCAGGGTAGTCTTGCCTGCGCCTGTCTTCCCCGTTATACCCACGCGGGTGCCAGGAGTTACCTCAAAAGAGATATCCTCTAAAATTGGGTGACCCTGGTCGTAGGCGAAGGAAGCCTGGTAAAAGGTCACAGCACCCGCCGCACGAGAGATTGACCTGGTATATCTGCGTTCGACAACATCCGGCCTCTCGCCAAGAAGGCAGAAGGCTCGCTCAACACTGGCAAGGGAACGCTGCATCCCTGTGACTTGATCGCCAATGCTCATTAGGGGTATGTACAGTTGCGTCAGATAAGAATTTACCAGGAGCAAATCGCCCAGGCTTAAAATCCCTGTTTGGACGTGTTTCACGCCCATAAACAGAACAGCTGCTGTTCCTATTGCCATAGTCAGTGCCACGAGGCAGCTGAAAAAACTTTGGGCTAAGGAGACGCGAATCAGCGCCCAAATGCTTTTGCTGTAGTGATCGATGAAGCGGTCTTGTTCGTGATCCTCCCGACCAAACGCTTTTACCACACGAATTGCCCCCAGCACCTCCTGTACTACTGATAGAGCAGAGCTTTCCAGGTTTTTTGCCTCAGTCCACTGATGGCGCAGACGCTGGCTATAAACCTGTGTGAGTAGGAACAAAATGGGTGAAACACCGAGGGCGACTAAAGCAAGTTGCCAGTCGAGGCGCATGGTGACATAAGCCATCCCGACGAATGTGAAAACCGAGGTGATTAAGGGGATGAACCCGTTAATCATGATCCATTGGATGGCAGGGGCATCGTATTGGATGCGGTATGTGGAGTCGGTCGTACCCTTAGAATCGTGGTAAGACAGTGACAGACGCTGGACATGGCGGAAAAGCTGGGCGCGGAATTCTAGAACCATCTTTTCGCCGGTGAACGTCCCTAGTAACAAACTCCCAAACCCTTGAAGTTGGTTGAGCAGAGCGATCGCAACTACCAGCACGGCTGCGATCGCGAGTACAGCCGGATCGGAATGGGCGATCGCTGTTGGCAGCAGTGTATCCAGGAAGCCGGGAATTGGTTGGGAGCCGATAACATTGTCTACAGCAATCTTGAGCGGTAGCGGCATCAGCAGCGCCAGGGGCATTGACAGCATACTGAGCAGAAAGATGCCTGCAATGTGGAGCCAGTAGGGCCGTGTCTGGCGCAGCAGCTTTCGGTAGAGACGGAAATCACGTACAACCATGATGGTTAGGATGTGACCCTTTCAGTTATTGAAGGGACTGGCACTAGCTCTAATTTCTTAGCCACGATCTCTAGGACGTGGTACATCGTGCGCCCCAAACAGAACTGCTGATACAAAATGATCGCTGCGATCACTGCACCAAGTACTCCTGTAGCTACGGCTACCTTAGTCAGGCCTAGAATAAGAGACACAATTGTAACCAAAACCCAAAACCATAGGATTGTTGCAGCCATCCGCGACATCCTTAGCGTACACCCCACTCTTAAGAGTCTCTTATTCCCTCCGTGGTTTTCGGTACAAACTTTAATCATTGCTCTGGGAAAGAATCCTTGATGAATCTTCAGATCCCAGTCACTCCATCCTTGATCGACGGTAATAAAATACTTGCGGGGCAAGAGGAAGTCCATCACTTCCTGAATCAGACTCTCTTTCTCCAGACCTACCTCCGTCCAATAGGATAAGAAAAGGGATCGCTTCTGCCAAGAAATCTCAGGTTTTTGCACAAGCTCGTCAAACTTTATCGGCTCCACCTGGCTAAGTCCCCGCCTCCGCCAAAAGTAACGCTCTAGGCTGCGTACAAGAGGACCTAAGTAAATCAGCAATGCCACTAGCAAACGACCTTGCAGTCCCTGAAAACGACTATCCATCTGGGTCCGTAGCGAACCGGATATACAGTAGCTCCATGATAAAAAGAGCGGTGCTATACCTAACCACGGGTTGCCACCCGACAAGACTAAATAAATAAACAACAAGGCAGCTCCGACATTCCACTCCAGCGTCAGAGGAAGATAAGAGAGGAAGGAGGCGGGAGGCTCATACAGGGTTTGAAACAACCCGCGACCAAAACCCCCAGAGTAAATAACAGGCTGACCGGAGAGGAAACTAGAGGAAAGGTCGCCGTAGATCCTGCCTAGCCACTGCGATTGTCCCAGCAGGTTAAAGCGGTAGGGATGTTTGAAATATACGAGAGCTTCTGCTTTACCATAGCCGCGCTGCTGCTTAAGGTAGTCTTTAACTGTGTTACGCCGAAAGTGCCACACTACTGCTGCTGGGCTAAAGCCAATTGTATAACCCTTGTCTTGCAAGCGCCAGCAGATATCAACATCGTCACCCGCTGCATGAAACATGGGGTCAAAGCCTCCTATTTCCTCTAATACCTTACGGCGAAAAGCCATGTTACAACCTGGGATGTGTTCAGCGACTTCATCACTCAAAAGGACGTGAGTTGGCCCACCTGGAGACACGGCAACACAGGAGGGGACAAGAGAGTTCTCTGGGGGAGGGAAGTTTGGTCCACCCACTGCCGAAAGTCCTGAAGACAGAAACTTGGCAACCATATAAGTAAGCCAGTCTGGATCGGCTACGCAGTCCGAGTCGGTATAGGCAATAATTTCACCTGTTGCCTCTGCTAGACCTACATTGCGTGCCACGCTTAGCCCTTTATTATCCTGGCTGATTAGTTTGATATAGTCATAAGATTTGGCGATTTTGAGAGTGCCATCAGTCGATCCATCATTGATTACAATAACTTCGTAGTTCGGATAGTTGAGTTCTTTGAGAGAAGCTAGGCAACTGTCAATAGTGCGATCGGCATTGTACGCGCATACAACCACCGAGACCCGAGGATACTCCGGTAATGCTGGTGGCAGATGTGCTGTGTAATACTGTTGCACTGTCTGGAACGCAGTTTTCTTACTTCGTTCGGCATCCACTAGACCAAAAGCCCAGTCCTCGATAGCAGACCCCCCCGTAAACCACTCGTCAGTCCAAGAAAACACGATCGTCCCCGCTGCTCCCATATCAAAACTGGTTGACAATTTTTGAGCGATAATTTCGGCTTGGGATTGGGTACCCTCACGGATTGAGTCAACACCAAACTCGCTTAACACCAAAGGTTTATCTTCTGCCAGGTTATGCAGTCGGGAGAGGTAGCTGCGGAAATCCTTTTCTCGATGTAAGTAAACGTTAAAAGATAAGAAATCAGTAAAGTCAATATCTAGATACTCAGTACAAGGATAATTGGCATAGCTCACAAGCGCCTTTGGATCGGCATCTTTTACCACCCCCATTAACTCCTTAAGAAAAGCACGGATTCGCTTGGCACCGTGCCACCGCACAATATCCGAAGGAATTTCGTTACCAATCAAATAGCCAAATACACCCGGATACTCTCGACAGGCTTTCACCCCATTGGCAATTGTCTGACGAATCTCTGCTCTAGTAGAAGAGGAGTCAAGGAAGGCAATATGCTGAGCCCAAGGTATACCAATGAGTATTCTGAGACCGTAGGTTGCCGCTAGATTCAAAAGCCAATCGGGTGGAATGGTATAGGTGCGTATACAGTTTGCCCCTAACTCTGCCATCAGTGCAAAGTCTTTCTCTACCATAGGTTTTTCGGGAAAAGGCGCACCGTGACTACCTAACGAGAAAGTACCATAGGTCACCCCCTTGAGGAAGAATTTCTTTTCCCCAACAAAGAAAAATTTTCCCTTTACTGTAACCGTCCCAGGATTGGGCAAAGGCTGACTACGGCAGTCCAAATTTGGGAAAGAGATATTTTCCACAAAATCCTTTAGTTTGATGTTTAGAGCAACTGTTCTTAATGATTTTCATCAATGATATAGTACAATATTTATTGTATGTAGTATAATTAAAAACAAAAATTAGCATTAGAGCGAGCAAAAATCATCTCTAGAACCCATTTGACATCTAAGAAGAGGGTGCAAGCCTTTTAAGCTTCAGTCGAATAAAAAAAAGTTGAGCTTTGCAGTCGCATTATCCAAAGTTCTCTGAAAGTTCTTGACTAAAATTTTGTATCTTTCCACCCAAGCATTTGACCGTTCTTTTCCCCCACCTTGCTCTCACGGGTACAAATCCGGATCTTCCCTGTACTTCTTTGTCTTGTTTTGAGGGTTTTTTCGAGAGTTCAAACTTGATTTTTGTCAGAATTTGTGGAGAAATCTTTTTTTACTCCTAGATGTCATCGCTTCGCGAACACGAGTCCGCAATAACCTAGTGACGGTCGATCGCCCGCTGTCATATCCCACTGCGATCGCTTGTGAGAGGGGTACTCCTAGATCCCAAAAACAATATTGTCTGCTAAAATATATTTTATTTGCCAGCAGCCAGGAGCGATTCTGTTTGGGTCCACCTCTTTTGGCTGAAAAAACTTAACATTATTTAATAATTTGCAACGATTAGCTATAATTGTTTACAGGTGCTGGTTGGGGAACTTTTTTAAAATCACCCGATGGGATGAGTCTGGAAGACGATGCCAAGCATCTGAAAAAATTTTACCTTTAAAGGTAATCCTGAGATTAAATTAGGTGAGTCGGTATGATCGTTAGCCCTAAAAAGGAAACTGCTCAGGTCAAGGTGGAAGATACTCAGACTGTAGACACCAAGGCCGCAGAGACCAAAATTGCAGATAACAAAACCGCCCAAAAGCAGTCTCCGAAGAAACCCGCGCGCAAACCGCAGCGGTGGGCGATTGGGTTGGTTGCAGCCGGGTTGCTAGCTGTACCGACCACCATATATATAGCAAAAAGTCGATCGCAGCCGAAAGTAGATGCGATCGCCACGATGACAGTGCCGGTGGAAGCGCAAAACCTCACGGTGCGGATCACGTCGAGCGGCACCGTGCAGCCCGTACAGCGCGTGAATCTCAGCCCCAAAGGCTCCGGGCGCATAGCAGAATTATTTGTCGAACAGGGCGATAAAGTCCAAGCAGGACAAATCGTGGCTCGCATGGAAAGCCGCGATGTAGAAGCTCAACTAGCTCAAGCTAAAGCCCGCGAAGCCAGCGTGCGAGCTAAACTCGCCAAAATCGAAGCAGGAAATAGATCGGAAGACATCGCCAGCGCCAGAGCGCGCTTAGAGCAAGCAGAGGCCAGTCTCGCGCAAGTCCAAGCGGGCAGCCGCGTGGAAGAAGTTGCAGGAGCCAGAGCTCGCTTGCAGCAAACTCAAGCAGGTTTGCAACGACTGCGAGCTGGCAGCCGCGTTGAAGAAGTCAGCCAAGCGCGAGCTCGTTTAGCCCAAGCTCAAGCTCGTTTAGCAGATGCTAAAACCGGCAGTGTCAAACAAGAAATTGCCCAAGCACAAACGCAAATTGACTCGAGTAAAGCCCAAGCCGAACTAACCGCTCAACGGGTAGAACGCAATCGGCCGTTAGTGGAAGAAGGTGCTCTGGCTAAAGATAAACTGGATGAATTAATTAAAGAAAATCGTACAGCCCAAGCTAAATTAATAGAATCCCAAAGACGCCTGCAACAACTGCAAGAAAGTCGGGAGTCGCAAATTCAGCAACTGCAAGCTGCTGTGCAAGTCGAGCAGCAAGCATTGAAGCAATTGCAAAACGGCACGCGATCCGAAGAAATTGCTCAAGCCGAAGCAGAAGTTGCCGAAGCAAAAAGCAAATTAGCGCAAGTAGAAAACGGCAACCGTCCAGAAGAAATCGCCAAAGCCGAAGCAGCAGTTGCTGAAGCTAAAAGCCAATTGGCGGCACAAGAAAACGGTTCTCGCCCGGAAGAAATAGCTCAAGCTCAAGCTGAATTAGCCGAAGCTCAAGCTCAAGTTCGCTTTCAAGAAGTCCAGTTAGAAGATACGAAAGTTCGCGCTCCATTTGCTGGAGTTATTACCCAAAGATACGCGATTCAAGGAGCTTTTGTAACTCCGGCAACTTCGGCATCGGAAGCTACTTCGGCAACTTCGACATCGATTGTCGCTTTGGCTAGAGATGTGGAAGTTTTAGCGAAAGTCCCGGAGGCTGATATCAGTCAAATTAAACCGGGCCAAGAAGTTGAAATAGTGGCTGATGCTTATCCAGATAAAGTGTTTAAAGGTCGCGTTAAATTAATTGCGCCGGAAGCTGTTAAGGAACGGGATGTGACGCTATTTCAAGTTCGAGTTGCCATTGATACAGGCAAAGAGTCGCTGCAATCGGGGATGAATGTAGATTTGAGATTTGTCGGTCAAAAGCTGAGCAATGCTTTAGTTGTGCCGACGGTGGCAATTGTGACTAATAAAGGTCAAACGGGTGTGCTAGTTCCTGATGAGAAACAACAGCCGAAGTTTAAGCCTGTTACGGTTGGCTCGACTATTGGCAACAAGATTCAGATTTTAGAGGGTGCAAAAGCGGGCGATCGCGTTTTTACCGAACTTCCTCAAGGTAAAAAATTAGAGGATATTATCAAGAATCAGAAATAGGGCATGGGGCAGAGGGCAGAAGGCATTACCAATTGTGAATTGCAAATTGGTTGTTTGTTATTTGTTATTTCATGATTGCTCCTTTTTCCCTCTTCCCTCTTCCTTCTTCCTTCTTCCTTCTTCCTTCTTCCTTCTAAAAATTATGGATATTGTTGAAAGCGTCAAAATGGCCGTCACAACTTTGATGGCAAACAAGCTTCGCAGCACCTTGACGATGTTAGGAATTATCATAGGCAATGCTTCTGTCATTTCGATGATCGGTATCGGGGAAGGAGCTCAAACATTTATCGAGGGACAAGTTAACTCTCTGGGTTCAAACTTGCTATTTATTATTCCCGGAAGTCCTGAAGCCCAAAGCCGGCCGGTGATTCCGCCACAGACTTTAGTAGTGGAAGATGCAGAGGCGATCGCATCTCAAGTTCCTTCTGTCCAAGAAGTCGCACCAACTCTCAATGATAGTCAACTCGTTACTTACCGCAATAAAAACGTTTCATCTTCCATTGTCGGAACTACCCCAGAATTTCTGACAGTTAGAAGCTTTGATGTCGGTCAAGGTCGATTTTTAAGCAAATTAGATTTAGAAAGACAAGAAAATGTGGTTGCTTTAGGATCGGAAGCAGCAGAACAATTGTTTGGCAATACACAGCCAGTGGGTCAATACATTCGCATCAAAAATTCTAGCTTTCAAGTGATTGGAGTCATGCAGGCGAAAGGTTCAAGTTTTGGCGACAATCAAGATATGAACGTTTATTTGCCGCTGACAACAATGGCCAACCGGATCGTAGGTCGCTCGTCTCCCTACGGTACAAAAGTAACATTTATTTCGGTTGCGATCAAAGATGAAACTATGATGCAAGCGGCCCAATTTCAAATAGAAAATCTGCTCAGGTTGCGTCATAAAATCACTAAAGAAGATGATTTTACAGTCCGAAATCAGAAAGAGTTAATGAAAACTTTGGGCAACATTACTGGTGGTTTGACGTTGATGTTGGCTTTTGTGGCAGCAATTTCGCTGTTTGTCGGCGGCATCGGGATTATGAATATCATGCTGGTTTCTGTTACCGAACGCACCAAGGAAATTGGATTGAGAAAGGCGATCGGAGCATCTCAGCAGGATATCCTGATTCAGTTTATGATCGAGTCTGTGATTTTGTCAGCGGCAGGCGGGGCGATCGGCACTGGATTCGGTATCGGAGGCGTGCTTTTAGTCGCTGCTTTTACTCCTCTGCAAGCTAGCGTTTCCCCAGTGGCGATCGCACTTGCAGTCGGTGTTTCCGGCAGCATAGGCTTATTCTTCGGCATTGTACCTGCAAAACAAGCTGCTAAATTAGACCCGATTGTGGCTTTGAGAAGTGCTTAATCAGTTTGTTGACGGTTGACTGTTGACTGTTGACTGTAGTAATTCATTATTAAGTGTGTCATGGTTTGCTGTGCGTCGCAATCCCAATCCCCTGGGATTTTGACGCACAGCAAACCATGACATTGGCCTGTTTTTCTTGTTCCTTCTTGTTCATTTAAAGAAAATATGAATTTTATTGAAAGCGTCAAAATGGCAGGTCAAACACTGCTAGCAAACAAAACTCGCAGCAGTTTAACAATGATCGGCATGATTGTCGGCAACGCCTCAGTAATTGCCATGATTGGAATTGGAGAAGGAGCTCAAAAATTTGTAGCAGGACAAGTTCAATCGCTGGGTACAAATGTATTAATCGTGAGGCCTGGAGTTCCCAACGCGAGGCGAAGTTCTCTCACAAATGTGCCTCAAACTCTCGTACTGCCAGATGCAAAGGCGATCGCCACTCAAGTTCCCTCCGTTCAAGGCGTGTCAGCGGAACTTAACAGTTCCGAAATAGTTCGCTACAGCAACAAAAATGTTTCTGCTCTAATTTTTGGCACGATTCCCGAATTTCTAGAAGTCAGAAGTTTTGAAATGGCAAAAGGGCGGTTTTTGACCGAACTTGATGTTAAGCAAAGTAACCAAGTTGTGGTTCTCGGTTCAGAATTAGCGGAGAAACTTTTTGGCAATACAAATCCCTTGGGCGAACAGGTGCGTATCCAAAATGTCAGCCTCAAAGTAATTGGAGTATTGGCCCCCAAAGGCACATCTTTTGGCACGAATTTTGACAATTCCGCCGCTGTGCCGATCGCCACAATGGCCAATCGCATAGTCGGGCGCACATCTCCCTACGGTTTGGCTGTCACGTCGATATTTATTTCGATTAAAGATGAATCGCAAATGGACGCGGCGCAATTTCAGGTGGAAAACCTGCTGAGATTGCGGCACAAAATTACTACCGAAGATGATTTTAGTGTCAGAAACCAGAAAGATTTAATGGCAAGAATGGGGGCAATTTCCGGCGCTTTGACTCTGATGTTAACTGCTGTTGCCAGCATTTCCCTCTTAGTCGGCGGAATTGGGATTATGAACATTATGCTTGTGTCGGTGAGCGAACGCACTCAGGAAATCGGGCTCAGAAAGGCGATCGGCGCATCCCAACAAGATATCTTGTTTCAATTTATTGTCGAAGCTGTAATTTTGTCGGCTGCCGGAGGGATAGTCGGTACTTGCGTAGGTGTCGGCGGTATCTTGCTTGTAGGTAATTTCACGCCCTTGCAAGCTGGTATTTCGCCCGTGGCGATCGCCCTTGCTGTCAGTGTATCCGGTGCAGTTGGCCTCTTTTTCGGCGTTGTCCCCGCCCGCCAAGCCGCCAAACTAGACCCGATCGCAGCCTTGAGAAGTGCTTAATCAATATATACTTACTCAGTTACACCATCCGCGCCTTTTATGAAGGTAAAAATTATATTGCTCTAAATTTAAAAAAAATGTTTTTTTGTAAAATTTTAACCAAGTGGCAGTATGGGAGGCAGTTTTAAGGACTGTATTTTTACGCACATTCAGAGCGCAAAACTTTATAAAAAGCCCATTAAATATTAAAGATTCAATAAAGCTGTGTTGTGGTGTTTACTTCCGCGCCAGAAAGTTTAATAATATTAAACTAGGGGTAAACACACTTAAGCATCTATAGAGTTTACGAAACCTTTGCGATTTAATCAAAATATCCAATAAATAAACATGGCATCCCGGACCTCTAGTTCTAAGTTTGACTATCTCGAAGGAACCACCGAACCAGACAGATTTAACGCCTTGGATGGCAACGACATCATTTATGCCAACAGCGGAGACGACTATCTCGAAGGCGATGTCGGCAAAGACAAAATCTGCGGCGACTCAGGCAACGATACGATTCTTGGCGGTGCGGACAATGACATCCTCTGGGGAGGCAAAGGCACCGACCTAATTGGTGGCGATTCCGGGAACGACATCATCTACGCGGGCGCAGGCAGCGATACCATGAGCGGCGGCACAGGCGATGATATATTTGCCATTGCTAAAGGCAGCGGCGGCCCAACTGTAGCCACAGCCGACTACATCGCCGACTTCGGCAACGGCAATGACAAAATTCGATTGCTAGACGGCCTCACCTTTGAAGATTTAAACATCCAGCAAGGCACCGGTGCCAACAGCAACAGCACCGTCATTCAAGACAAACTCACGGGCGAGTATTTAGCAGTCTTGCCGGGAGTCAACAGCAACACAATCAACCGCGACCAATTCACAAATCAGCTATCGGGAAACCCTGTCATCGAGTGGAACGGAGTCATGCTGAATGCAGTGCGGACAGCCAGCACCGCGCCTCCCCTCGCCTCCCGCAACATGGCAATGGTTCACGCAGCCATTTACGATGCTGTTAACTCTATCAGCAAAAAATACACCCCTTACCTCGTGGAAATAGACCCACCTGCAGGTACATCAGCAGAAGCAGCCACCGCCGCGGCCGCCTACGGCGTCTTACGCCTCCTCTACCCAGCACAAGCAGCCACATTTGACGAAGCATACGCATCGTCTCTAGCTAAAATTACCGACGGCAAAGCCAAACAAGACGGGATTGCCCTGGGACAGCAAGTTGCCGACCAAATTATCAGTTCGCGGAGTACAGACGGCATCACGAATCTAGTGGAGTACACCCCCTCAACCAACCTTGGCAGTTGGGTGCCGACTCCCCCCGCCCTGGCCGCCCCGCTGGCGCCGCATTGGGGGGGCGTGACTCCCTTTGCGCTGACTAGCGGTTCTCAGTTCCGCCCGGACGGCCCGCCCGCCCTTGACAGCGCCAAGTACGCAGAGGAACTTAACTACGTCAAAGAAATCGGCAAAAGTGACAGCCTCACGCGCACCCCAGACCAAACAGCGATCGCCAAATTCTGGGCCAACGGCGCTGGGACGTTTACGCCTCCGGGCCACTGGAACCAAATCGCCGAAGAAACAGCGACTCTCACTGGTCAATCCTTAGAAGATAGCGCCCGCTTGTTCGCCCTGCTGAATATTGCTCTGGCCGATGCAGCTATTAGCTGCTGGGATGCCAAGTACCAGTACAATTTATGGCGCCCGGTGACAGCTATCCGCCAAGCTGACACAGACAACAATCCCGAAACCACAGCCGACCCCCTGTGGACTTCGCTGATACCTACTCCGCCGTTCCCTGAGTACATGTCGGGCCACAGTACCTTTAGCGGTGCAGCCGATGTCGTTATGAGTTCTGTATTTGGTTCGGATTACGGCTTTGGAGATCCGGGAGACAAAACTGTCAACACTTTGCGAACCTATGAAAACTTCAGCGCAGCGGCCGATGAATCGGGCATCAGTCGCATTTACGGAGGCATTCATTTCATGAGTGCTAACGTAGATGGTTTAAGTGCGGGTAGAAATGTGGGGAACTATGTTGTCCAGAATTTCTTAAAGGCTTAGGAAAGTCGGGGCGGGTTTACGAGATTATTGGTTTGAGCTTACATCTTTCACCATTTTCAAGAACGGGCAAGATGCCCGTTCCACAAAACTCAATTTTCTTGTGGAATGGGCATCTTGCCCGTTCCGCAAGATGCCTGTTTTACAAGAAATCAACTCTTTGTGGAACAGGCATCTTGCCTGTTGCTAATTATTCCAGCAGTTCTACAGTGCCGAGATACCCGTCTACTCGGACTTTTTGACCGTCTCGCAAGCGAGTGGTCGCTTCAGAAATATTCATGACTGCGGGAATTTTGTACTCGCGAGCGATTATTGCTCCGTGAGATAGTTGGCCGCCAACTTCGGCGATAATTGCTGTTGCTCCTAATAGCAGCGGTGCCCAACCTGCATCGGTGTAAGGAACTACTGCGATCGCATTTTCTCCTAAATCTGTGCTCGCGGTGCGGCAAATCTTGACAAAGCCTTCGACACGACCAATACTTGCTGGAATTCCCTGGATGATATTAGTTGCGGATGTGGCAAGTTCGATCGACCTTTTCTGAGAATTTGGCAGCAAATTGCCGTAGACGACAGGGGGAATCGGACGATCGCGATCGGCTAAGAGGCGATCGCGCCTTGCCGTAATTGTATCCTTAAACGAAACACTCGCCCCGCTGCGAATCCATTGCTGAATTTCCCCAAATTCCAGATAAAAAATATCCCCGCTTTCCTGAAACACCTGCATTGCCAATCCGCAAGCTTCTATCTCCAAAAAAGTCCAGCGTAGATGAGCCAACAACCGCGCGTAAATTTCGCTAATTTCGTTTTTGACGCTCGCTCTTTCCTGACATTTATCTAGCCGCCACTCCTGCCCAAAACTCAAGCCTAATTTCCGCTTTTCGACTAAATTAATTTGGGCTTTTTGAGCCATACTTATTAGCAGTTTTTGGTAAACTTCCGGTTGTTCTCGCCAAGTATGAACAGCGATATCCGTTCCCACTTCGCTCAAATATCCGTAAATATCAAGCCACTTTTCAAAGTCTGCTTGTAAAGCTGGAGTTTCAGAAAATGTCTGTGCTAAATGTGCGACTGAAACAGTTTCGTCAGACTGCGAAACAGCAGCTTGCCGCAATTTTTGAGCCAACTGCTGCAACGCTCGCACAGAAGCAATTTCAGGAGCGCTTTCATTGTCCAGCCATTCATCAGAAACGCGAAAAATTGCCTTGCGAATAGCCAGCCCGATCGGCCCTAATATATTGTAGTAAGTAATCGGTTTCAGCCACTCCTGAATTTGCTCGGCTTTCTCCAACAATTCCGACAAATATTGATAATCTGGCATTGGGCATTGGGCATTGGGCATTAATATTTCTTCTTCGCTCAAACCTCTTCCTTCTTCCTTCTCCAGACTTTGCAGTGCGGGGAGGAAAATAGAAGTGCGATCGCGTTTAAATTCTGCATTCAGCGCCCTCTCCCGCTGCACCAGACGCCACAAACCAGGCAAATTAGGCAAAATCTTCCCCAAAGGCGGCTTGCCCATCTTTTGCCCTCTGAGCAAAAATTCCAAACCCTGCTCTGGCAATCCCATCATCCGAAAAATTTCGCCCAACAAAGTCGCATTAAAATAGGCGTGAGAACCCAGCAAAGTTGCCGTTTCATTAAAGTTTAAGCCACTGGCGCGATCGCCCAAAACCACCTGAAAAATCTCTCCCCAAACCCCGCAAGTAAGCGGTCGATTAATGGACCAAGTTAGCGGGCGAATTGCACCGGGAATCACTTCTGCTGCAATAGTGCGCGTCCAAAAAGGCTGTAAATTTGTAATCGGCCGACTTTGCAAAATCCAAACTTTTTCGCCGTCCCAACTCCACTCAATATCCTGCGGGATGCCGTGAAAAAAAGCTTCGATTGCTTGCGATTGTTTCACCAATTTTGCTATAATCGATTTATCAATAATAGAATTATTTTCAACTTCACTTAAACTTTTTTCTAATGATTCAGGTGTACTAAAATCTATTTCTAAATGAACCGGAGTAACTTGTCCGCCGACAACTGATTCAGCACCTCCCGGCAAAGCTTCAATAATAATCTGGGAACCGCCATCTAAAGGATTGCGGCTGAACATGACTCCCGCAATTTGGCTGTCAATGTAAGGCTGAATCAATACAGCCATTTGGGTATCGGGGAGTTGTCGCTGGCGGCGGTAAGCCACAGCTTCGGAAGTCCAATAAGACTGGCGGCAGCGATTAATTGCATCGAGCAATTCTGCTTCGGTGAAAACCGGGCCAATAGTTTGATATTGTCCGGCGGCAGAACTTGTATCGCCATCTTCTCCCGCAGCAGAAGAACGCACAATCATTCGATTTTGGATTTTGGATTTTAGATTTTGGATTACAGAATTACTGATTAACAGTCGATCGGCATTTTCCTCATCGCCTCTTCCTTCTTCCTTCTTCCCTCTTCCTTCTTCCTTCTCCCCTCTTCCTTCTTCCTTCGATGCCCATATAAAACCAGCAGGTACGTTAAAACCGCCGCGTTTCAGTTGAGACAATTTAGCAGCTTTATCGCCGCAGATTGCAGCATCTAACGAGTCATCAAGAGAAAACAATTGTTCTGATTTAGATAAAGCCATATCATCACCCTGACTGAAATTAATTGCTGCTAACAACAAAGCTAACCCTGTTGCTGCTAAAAATTCAGGCATTGATTGTCGCCACACCCAAACCCAAATTGGCGTACACAGACACCCGCAACGGGAAGCAAAGAGTCTCGCCCGATCGCCCTCACCCCACCACCGCTGTGCCAAACCCCACGCCAGCAGCCCCCAAATGCCCGATGATACAGCCACCGGCGGCGAAAATACCAAAAGACCCCACACCGCGTTCGTCACGCCTCCACCTCGGGCGATCGCATATCTGCCCGCAACTAGAGGAATTAACAGGGCGATCGCGATCGCGGGTGCATCCGGGAAGCAAAATCGCCCCGCCAAAACTGGCACAATACCCCGGGCAATTTCTACCAACACCGCAGCAATTCCCGCTAATTTCCCCCCGTGAATGAAAGCTGCAGACACCCCCACATTCCCCGTGCCCAGCGCCCTCAAATCTCGGCGGCCAAACACTCGCACTGCCCATTCCGTTAGCGGTAAAGCACCCAGGCTGAAACTAGCAGTCAACAGCAATGCTATTGTCGGCAACGGCATAAAATCAGCTCTCCTATTTTCAAGCTCTAAACATTATGACGGCAATTCTGTCAATTTTTCTGTCTTCCGATATATCAACCAAACGTCCTTAGCACTTAAGATAATGTAAAAGTAGAGTAGATAAGGATTTAGCCTAATGATAGGTATCAGCTTGACCACTCCCATAGCAGTTGTTGCACCCATCCGGCGAGTAATGATTGAGCTGCTGATGCAGCAGCCAGTGCCGGAATCAAGTGTCAGCTTGAGCACTCCAATATTAGTTCTTGTTGCTGGCTTTATTGCGGCAGCTACGATCGGCTCTGTCGCCTGGTATAACTCCAAGCGTCCCCCCGGTTGGGAAGCCAAAGAACGCCCTGATTTTGTACCCAAAGTTGATAAAGATGATTTGATTGCTGAGGTTTCTGATTCAAAGAAAAAATAGAACAAAGCTGTTTGAGATCAAAAAAAGCTTTGAGAGGAATAGAAATTACCCTTGCATATCTATCCGGTAGGGTGCGCCTCGGCGCGCCTTACGCTGCTATATATAAAAGCTTTGAGTGAACAGTTTTAATAGCCCGAAAGCACTAATGTCAATACAGCGATCGCTCATCCCGCGCTCGATCCCTTTATTGACATTGATGGAAGAGATCATTAGATAGATTTAATCATAGAAATTTCGACCTTGAGTACAGCTTTAGAGTTCTCAGGAGATTCAGGCTCTTTTGGGAAGTGGCATTTGAAACATCTCACCACCTATTCGTAAATTTGGCTGCTAAGGCGATCGCCCCGACGATTATTTTGCAGTTTAATGTCATAAGTTTGTTTTTTCGACGTATGGGCGATCGCTCTAAACCAATGCGGCTGCTTGAGGGTGTGACTTTTTTTCTACGCCTAATTCCGTCCGCTTCAAAACCAACAGCGTAATATCATCAAACACTTTTTGACGGCCTATATGACGCCGTACATCGTCAATCACGGCTTGCTTGATTTCCCCAGCCGATAAATGCCAGTTTTGGCTAATGACTTCACACATCGGCTCAACGCCATACTGTTTTTTGTTAATGTCTTTTGCTTCGGTAATGCCATCGGTATATAGCACTATACCATCTCCTGGGTGTAGCTCCATTGAAATATGACTGATGAACTCAGCAATGTCATCGTCAAGAGCAATCGGAAAACCTAAATCCATCGTGTCGATACGTTCTACCTGTCCGCCAAGGCGCACAATGATTGTTTCTTCATGCTGACCGCTAATGCTGACCCGTCCTTGGGAATAATTTAAAATCGCTAGGGTGAGACTTTTCTCAGATTTCATACGCTGCACGTTTTTATACAGGGTGCGGTTGAGCGCATCTAAAAACCGAACCGGATCAGTTTCGCGGATTTCCTTGAGGGTACGGACTGCCGTTTGCGCCATCAGCATCAAGATACCGCTTTCGAGTCCATGTCCCGTGACATCGCCGATGCCCAGAGTGACAACGCCATCGGTGTTTAAAACATCATAGTAGTCGCCGCCGACTTCATCGGCAGCCTCCATGTATGCGGCAATATCGAGTCCTTCAATTTTCAGTTCCTCAGCATTGGGCAGAATCATTTGCTGCATTTGACGCACGATATCCAATTCAGCACCCATGCGAAGATTGTCTTCCTTTAGTCTCTCGTTGAGGGCAAGGATTTCGCCGTTGGCAGTTGCTAGTTCTGCCGTGCGTTCTTTGACTTTATCTTCGAGTGTTTCAAACGATTCCTTCAGTTGCCCTGCCATGCTGTCGAAGGAACGTTCCAGCGTATCAATTTCCTCAATTTCAATAAAGTCAGTGGTGCCTACTCGCTTATCGAGGTTACCAGCAGCAATTTGTTCAGCAGCTTTAGTAATTCGGAGAACGGGACGGGTAATCGAGCGAGCCGTCAGGATACCGATCGCAATTGTCAAAATCAGAGTCGCTAAACAGAGCAGGATTGTAGTACGAGTATTAGCATTGATTTGTGACATAAAGTCCGATTCTCGAACCGTAGTCACTATCACCCAATTCAGACCAAACTCATCTTGCCAAGGTTCAACCAAAACAAATTGGCGTTCCCCCTTAATCTTAAAGTCGAGTTGTTGGATCTTTGTAATCTGGTTGAGATCGCCAAAATGCTCTGACAAATACTGTGTACTTGCCCGGATCAAAGGATCGCTGCTGGTTGATGCTGCTAATCTTTCGGCTTTACCATTCTTGACTGTGTAGATAGGGGAGTTCGTTGAACTCGCAACCAGCAGTCCTTCACGATCCATGATAAACACTCCTCCCGAAGGACTAATTTTGATTTGATTCAAAAAGTTACTGATGTGAGAAATAACCAAATCAGTTTCTAGAACACCTACAAAATTGCCTGCTTTATCACGATAGGGCTGGACAGCCGGAATTCCTAACCGTACTGCTGAGTTGGAAGAAAACTGATAGATTTTACCCCAAGTCGGTTTATTGGCTTCCTTAGCCGCTCGGTACCAGGGGCGGCGGGTGGGGAGGTAGTTTTTTGAAGCACCGATCTGCTTATCAATTAGATTTCCCTGTTTGTCAAGCAGATAAACTAGCTTATTGACACCCGTACTTTTATCCTTAACTTCTACAGAAAATTTGCCACCCTCTAGTCGTTCAACACCGATAAATTTTTCCTGCTCATTACCAAACCCAATGTAACTGATGGTTTCAAACTGTTGAAGGAGTCTCCAAAAATACTGCCTTGAGGCAGAAAACTTATTGACATCCAATAAGCCTATCTGAATGAGATCATAATTAATTTGATTAACTCGCTGAGGCATTTTCAGGTAAGTCTCAAGGTGGTGATTAACTCGATTGTTGACTTCCTTTTGCAGTTGGTTTGCCAGATCATTGATTGCTCTTTGTCCGCTTCTAAAGGAGAGATAACCTACTAACCCAACAGCCGCTACAATTTGCAAAACGAAGGGAACGACGAGGGCTGTACGGAGACGCAATTTACGAGAAGTATTTTTCAAAGATTTCACGGGAATAGCGGTTAACTAAGAATAATTTACCCTTTCAGCATCGCTTCCAGTTGTTGCGGGGCGTTATTAGGAGTTTCTACCTATTCCTTCAAAACCCGCAGTGTATTATTATCACTGGCTTAGCGGGACAAAAACTGCCTTTTAAGCCCAAACAAAGCCTACACGGGCTTTATATGAAGGTGTAGAAGTCCCTGTTTTCTTGCAACCAGCAGATTTGTGGGATTTGCTCTCAGCAGTTTACAGGCAATATGCCCTGTACTATACAACTTTTTAGGCCGCCTATGAAAAAGTTTTCCCTCGCCAGCGATACCAATCTGGCGGGAGAGATAGGGGCAAAACTTCTGATATACCAAGATTCAATAACACCCTGATGCCAGGGATATCTCGCTATTGTAATAAAAACTATATCATTTTATTATAAAATGCTCTCCAATCATGTGGGAGCTATCTGGTATTTTATCGAGGGTTACAAGGCTTCTTGACGCCTAAAAGTGTTAAGGATTTTTCCTTGCTATGCACAAGAACCCAAAAATTTAAGTTTGGTAACGGAACTTTCCGTGGCCTCTTCAGCTAATTCAATCCGAACAAATGTCGAATTTAGGACAGTTGGTGGCAGGAGTGGCTCACGAAATCAAAAACCCCGTAATTTTTATTTACGGCAAAATAGTTCATGTTAATCAAAATTTTTTAGATTTATTCAACCTGATTGAAATTTACCAGACCTACTATCCATAATTCGCAGCCTAAATCTCATAAAATGTAAAACATATTGAGCTAGATTTTATTAAAAATGCAGAAATAGCGTAAATCTTGTTGAGCAGATAGCAGGTCTAAAAGCGTTTATCTAGTTTCAAGAAATTATATTATTTATGTAGGGGCTAATTTCAGACAGCCCCTACATCATCTTTGCTCCGACTGGCTTATTTTTGCAGCGGATTGAGTTTCGTAACTGAGCTTTCCTTGGCATCTTCAGCGCTATCTTTGAGGAAACCAGAAGCATCCTTAAAGGCGGCGCCTACTCTCTCTAAAATTTTGGCATCGGGATCGCTGCGGTCGAATACGGTTTGAGCCTTAGCCGGCTGTCCGTCTGGCGTGTCTAACAGAGTTTTATCTCCGCCGAGTTCGAGGTCGAACTTGTCCGTTTCCATCGGTGCAGAACCCCGATAAAGCAGCTTTGAGGAATTAGATTCACCGGTAGTCGAGGCCAGGAGACGATCGCCCACGATCGACAAATCAGCCCGATTGTTTTCTGCTTTAGCAGGCGATTGATTGACTTTAGGGTCGGTAGACATTTGATAATTCGTGTATCCATCTCCACCGCCCTTGTGGGGGTTATTCATTCCTCCCATTTGAACGGGAGGATTCTCAGGCCGAGCACCTCGAACATCGCCGGCATTGCAAGCTGTGCTGGTAAACACCAGCAAACCTGCCATCAATACAGTCAAAAATTGACCGATACGCAGTCTTTTAAAAAAAGCAGTTACTGTGTTCACAAAAGTTTTCCAATTTTTTACTACTACTTGTCAAGAGTAAAAATAAACTACCCACGCCTGCCTCTAACGGCGGTAATATTTTGCCACGGATTGCTATCTATTTTTTTATAACTTTAGAGGGATTTAAAAAGTGCGATTGCCTTCGAGAGATTATTTTTGGTATGACTAACACGCCGATATCTAGAAACCCGGTAAAAAAACCGGGTTTCTAGAGAAAGTTCGGTTGAGAAACTCGCGTACCCGACGGAGAAGAAAAGGGGGAGAGAGTTTCAAAGCGTAGTCTTCGGGTGCGTGCGTTCCAATAATTGCTCGCAAAAGCTTTTCTGTTTTTGACCACGCCCAAAAACGGATACTTGCGAACGACTCCTGCGGTGGAGTTATACAAATTTTAGACTCTTGTTCAAACACCCAGATTCATCTGTGGAGTAAATCTAACATCTAACATCTCAAATCCACTGACGCACCCTACCAGCTACTAACCTCAGAACGCTACTGCTAATCTGGGAATTTTTCGACTTTCGCTTCAGCTTCCAAAGTCAGCACACCAGCTTCCACATTTAGCTGTTGGACCCGCAGGGACATTCCCTCAAGTTCAAAATTTCGCAAGTTTAAAACTTCACCAGCTTTCTCGGCCAAAGCTTGAGTTAACTCCGGCGAAAATTCCTTGTTTTCGGGATACTCGACATCCTGAAGAGAAATTGCCCAACCGCCCGCTGCGATCTCAGGTTTGGATGTAAATTGAATTTTTTCCGTGGAGGCAGTTTCCCGCACCAATACCTCAGCATTTAAAGCGATTTTTCCGGTTAGCAATTGGCACTCAATAGTTTTAACGTCTATTGTCTGCTGTTGTCCGTCAACAGTAACTTTTAAGTTTTTCAGTTTCCTGCTGATGTATTCGGAATTAAAAGCGCGGTTGATATCGCTTTCTGTTAAAACTACGCGTGCCGCACCCAAGGCAGGGCCGTTCAGTTCAATTTTGCCAAACATAGCCGTCAGGGGATTGACAGCAATATCCTTAATGTGGATTTGCAAATCTTCCACGCGCAAATCTTGTTGCATTACCAACCCTTTGCCCTCAACGGCAACGGCCTCTACCGATCCCTGGGCTAGCTGGATGGGATCGGTGTTGACTGTGACAGACAAAGTTTCCGATTCGTCTAATTTGCTAGCAATAGCAATCTCGGCCACTTTGTCGATCGCCTGTTCCCCTAAACTCCTATTTTCTTGAAGCACGCTCAGAATTCCTAATAATTATTGCTTCAAAAATAGTAGTTAATACTTAATTGAGTTAGCGTCTTCCTCTCGGCAGGTTTCTCGTCTTAAAAAAACTCAGCCAAAGACAGAGGGTTTCCACAAAGTTGCTAAAATTAGTAAGCTGCTCTTCGGCGCACTCTACATTGACTCGGTTGCGAAGCAGTGAAAAATCAAAAACTTGGATTTTTCCCAAAAGTCTTTTCGAGAAGTTCGATCGCCCGCTACAATAAATAACAGCCGGCACCGCTTTTTGCAATGAATTCAGAATCAACTCTCGCCAGACTACAAGCTACACTTCCCGACGGAAAACTGCCTTCTAGCTACGGGGTATACTTCAAAAACACCCTAGTAGCCCTGTGTCACGCCCTAGAAGACCACATTTTGCAAACCAGCGGCGGGGACAAGATAGAACTCAAACCCCTAGTTTTGGTGGCGTTTCAGCAGGGAAAATGGTATTTACAGGAAGCCGATCGCTACCTAGATATTGCTAATGCCTCTCGGCGCATTGTCATCGCAGCAGTAGCCGACAGCGGTTTCGCTACCCACAAAACCGGTCAATTAGAAAATGTATCTTTAATAAATCTCGATGAGAGCGACCCGATAATCCAAGAATGGAATTTAATCATCCTCGCCCCGACATACAAAGCAATGGTGCTTTGCCGCGAACTTTCAGCCCAAGAATACTTGCCCGAGGGCAAGCCAGAAGTAGATACAGAGCGAAAGTTCTACGGTTTGTGGTCGTTTGACCAGTCTTTGGTGTCGGCTGCTGCAGAAATTTTTATAGAACAGACGCGACATTACAACGCCCCCCTGGCCGACAGTTTGCTGGAAATGCACCACGAAATCCTGGCAACTAAAGGCCCGCCCTTGGCCGACATTAGCGGCGTCGTATCGCGGATCGTCACTTACCTGCAAAGTTCTCAGCAGCAAATGGTGGCAATTAACCGCCAAACCCGCGAGTTGTGGGAATTGGAAGGTCAAGCTTTGCGCGTCAGCCGGAATTTGAACGCTAACAAACTTCAAGCTTTTCTGCGGATGGCCCAGCGCGTAGACGAACGCGATACCGCAAACCCCACAGCGTCTTTGCAGGTGGCGGCTTTGTCGGAAACTTTGGGTCAACTGCTGGATTTGCCGGCTTTGCAGTTGCGCAGGCTGCGGCTGGCTGGATTGCTGTTTCGAGTCGGCTTAATTTCGGCCCCGAATGAGGTGTTCGATCGCACTCCCGAGGCTTTCGACCAAGCAACTTTATCATTTTGGCGCGATCGCAGTTTCATCGGTTCCCAACTGCTGCAAGCAATGCCGGAAATAGCACCTGTCGCAGAAATTGTCAAGCACCAACTCGAATATTGGGACGGCAGCGGCAGGCCAGAGGGTTTGCGAGCCGAAACAATACCCGTGGCTTCGCGGATTTTGGGGTTGGTCGCTGATTTTCAAGAATTGACTCAACCGCGTGGCGATCGTCCGGCTTTGAGTTTGAGCCAGGCTTTGGAAGAGTGCCGGGAACTGTGCGGCATTCGCTTCGATCCGGCTTTGGTGGAAACTCTCAGCAACGTCGTCAGGCTGGCAGAAATGGGTTTGATGGAGTTACCGACTCGCCCGAGCCAACTGCCTAACGTGTGGTTGGAGGATTTGGGCGAGCGAACGACCGCGGCCGCTCCGGCATTATAAAATAACTGGATTGGTAATGGGCGATCGGTAATTGGTAATTGGGAATTGGGCATTTAGGACTCGGGCACAAATCCTTTCCAACACTAGAAAAAATCAGCCCTCTGTGCTTGCTAAGCACACCCTACCGCTTTCCAACACTAGAAAAAATCAGCCCTCTGTGCTTGCTAAGCGCACCCTACCGCTCTTAGTAGGAGCCGTAGCTTCTCTGTGCCAACCGCGCACAGAGAAGCTACTAATGAATGACTAAAAACTAATGATTAATGACTAAAAACTAATGACTAATGACCTCGAAGCCATACGAAAAGGCAAAATTTTGATGTTGGCCGGCACTGATTTAGCCGGCAAAGACTTAGCGGGAGCCGATCTCGCCGGTGCTAACTTGTCTCAAGCCAACTTGAGTGGAGCTAATCTCGCCGGCGCTAACTTGCAGCGGGCCGTATTGCGAGCCAACCTCCGCGGCGCTGACTTGAGCGGCGCTGACTTGCGAGGCGCAGATTTTCGGAATGCCGATTTGCGGGGGGCTTCCTTCGCTAACGCTTTAGTCCGCGACGCAAGTTTTGGGGGTGCTTTTTTGACAGGCGCTGCGATCGGCAATTTGGATTTGAGCGGTGTCGATTTTCGCGGCGCCGATTTGCGGGGCGCTAATATGGCTCGGGCAATTTTGCTGGCCGCCGATTTGAGCAATGCCAATTTGTCCGGCGCTGATTTGTCAGGAGCTGACTTGGAAGAAGCGATCCTGAATGGAGCCGTACTGCGCGGCGCTAACCTGACGGGGGCTAATTTGCTCTGCGCGTTGATCGAACAAACCGTTTGGGATGGAGCGTTGCTCGATCGCGCCTGTCTCCAAGGCACCCCCCTGAGCCGTTAAATTTCAACAATGTTGTTTAGAAGACAGACAAAAAACAAGATCTGCTTATGAGGTGAATAAGCACAAGCGATTTTTACATTTCTTAATATGGGGTTATAATGGCGACTGTAGACGAGCAAACGAATAAATGGTAGCAGCTTTGTTTAGCGGTACATCCTTTCAAGGTCAAAGTGGCGATCGCCTTGTTAGTAAAGTAGCAGGAGCTGCGATCGCAGCCTTATTCAAGCGTTCTGAAAAGGCCGAAGCCAACATCCGAGTCGAACCAGTAGCCAAACTCTTGCAGGGAAGCATCGACGGTTTCGACTTCGTTGGCAAAGGTATGTTGATGTACAACGGCCTCCGCATAGAAGTGATGGAACTATACCTGCAAGCACTCTCCATTGATTTTGGGGCGATTTTTGCAGGTCAAGTGAAATTGCGACAGCCTACCCAGGCAAATATGCGAGTAGTCTTAAGTCGATCGGATTTAACCACCTCATTCAATACACCTTTTGTAGTTGAAAAACTCCAGAAGCTGAAGTATCAAGAGCAATCTCTGCACTTTCAAAACACTGAAGTCAGCTTCGGAGCCGACAAATCCATTCGGCTTCAGTCCGAAATTACCGTAGGCGATGCCAGCGAACCCGTCAAAATAGATATTACAGCTCAATTGCAAGTAGAAGACCGACGCAAAATCCAATTTGTCAGCGTTACTTACGGCGGTGACGGGCAAGCAGTAGACTTGGGTCAAGCTATAATTGCCCACGTAAATAACTTGCTAGACTTAGACAAATTTGCCTTAGAAGGCACTCAACTGCGAGTAGACCGCTGCCGAGTTCAGAACGACGAGCTGGTTTTCTACGGTTGGGCTGGTATCGAACAGTTCCCCAAGGGCAAGCGCTAAACCTCAGCCTGCTGAGGTGGTCAAATGAAATTTGTGTGAAGAATTTTATAGCTTAACAACAAAACCCGCCCAGGCGGGTTTTGCTATTTTAGCGACAGTTGTTAAGCTGTGGCGCTGCTAGGGTAAGGTCGCGCTATAGCCTTTATGACAAAAATTGGGTACACCCAAACCGGTGTTGCCAAGCTTCTTAAGTTAGATTTCATAACTCATCTAGCCAAGAAATTCTATTTCCGGCGTATTTACAGAACTAAGTTGTCGCGCATTTAATTAATCAACTACTGCGTACTTAAACTGTTGTGGGGTGACCACTCCTAGCGCACCCTCAAGCTTAAATTTAAATGAAAAATAGTTGATTCACTGGGATTCTATTCTCGGCTCAAAATCAGCACTCAGGTTGATGCGATCGCATAAATTACCTTGATAAAGTTAGAGCGTCCTCAACCCAGAAACCGGGTTTGAAGGACTAAATTCTCTGGTAAAGGGCGATCGCCAGGATTGGAACAACGCGGTTGATGAGAGTCGCGGGGGCGTAAGTCCTATAGAAAATAAATAACCCCAAAAGAGGAAAAATGTTCGGATTTTATTTATTTTGTATCTACATCGCAGTCTTGTCCGTGTTTGCTGGACCAAGCACCCGCAGGTCCGAGAAATGGTGGGTAGAAATTGTCACAGATTTGCCTCACTGTACCTACTATTTTGGCCCCTTCGACACCGACAAAGAAGCCTCCAGCAATATTCCGGGCTACGTCGAAGACCTGGAAAGCGAGGGAGCCAAAAGAGTTAGCATCCGCATCAAACGGTGTCAGCCTTCGGAACTCACGATTTGCGATAGTGAATTTTCAGAGGGTATCGCGGCTTAAGAATTTTGATAGTGCAGGCGCCAGAAACCGGGTTTTTTGACTAAAATACTCCGTCTATCACGAGGGGTATATGTTAAATAACCCGGTTTCTGAGCGTCAAGAGTGCCTCAGTTTTGTTTGAGTTTTCAATTACCTCAAGCCTCAACAATAATATTAAGCACGATCTTGTCTTAGTCCTTACTCTGCGGACTTTGTATTTGTAGTGCTGGCTTAAAAGGCGGCATCTTCTCCACCAAAATGCAGATTTTAGCCAGCATTAACGGTCAAAAATAATCGGGGCTAAATCAGCACTGAGGACGAGCCGATCGCTCGCGTTGCCTTGATAAATTGAGAATACTAAAAACTACTTAAGTATTCCCAGAGGTAAATATGTTTGAAATCTCTATGTTGGGTATGTTTTTCACGGCTGTTTGGATGCTAGCTCAACCTGCTAGCAGCACTCGACGCGACGAATGGTGGGTAGAAGTTGATACAGATTCGCCAAAGCGTACCTACTGCTTTGGGCCCTATGACAGCAGACAGGAAGCTTCTGACAGATCGACCGGCTACATCCGAGATCTGGAGAACAAAGGAGCTAAAAAAATTACCATCAACCTCAAACAAGGTAGTCAACCTACTCAGCTAAGAGCTAGCGAAGAGTCTTGAGAAGGTTGGAAACTGCCAATTACGGGCGAAGAAAAGTTGATTTATTAACAGGGTTTTTTTCTAATGAGATCGCGCTTGCATAGACTAGGGACACAACAATGCTGTGTCCCGAGGAAAGAGTGAAGAAAGAATCTTATTTGCGTCCGAGAAATGCACGCTTTTTCAAAGCATCATCTGATTGAGATTACTGCGAGGATTAAAAGTACGATTTGCTTGGATTTTCTCGTAGGACTCGCGTTCGATAGGGGTGAGTTCTTTCGGCGGCACGATCGCAATTTTTACCAACAAATCAGTCCGCTCGTTTTTCTTGGGTTTCGGCCATCCTTTGCCCCGCAACCGCAAAGACTGACCCGAACGAATCCCGGCTGGAACTTTCACAGTGATCGTTCCTTCAGGCACCGGCACTTCAATTGAAGCTCCCAACACCGCTTCGTCTGGAGTTATCGGTACTTCGCAGACCAAATTTTCTCCCTCAAACTGGAAGAAAGCATGAGGCAAAACTTCTAATTTTAGGTACAAATCTCCCTGCTGCTTCGTGTATGGGTCAACTTGCCCTTTGCCTTTTATCCTAATTTTGCTGCCGGTTTTCACTCCTGCTGGAATCGAAACTTCGCCCGTGGCGACTCGCTTAGAAGTTCCCCGAAATGCTTCCCCCAGAGTCAAGGAAATGGCGACCTCGGTGTCGAGAGAGGTTCCTGCGCTGCGGTTTTCGTACCCCGCGAAATCTTCAAATCCGCCAAAACCCGCGGGCCCGCCGCTGCTAGTGCGGTAGTTACTGTAATTCCACTTGGCGTTGCGGCCACTACCCGGACTACTACCTGCACGGCCTAGCAAGGCATTGATAAATTCGTCAAAACTGCCGTACTCGCTGAAGTCAACCCCGCCAAAGTCTACATTCGTACTGCCCCCGCCCGGCCATCCGCCTGGAGTTGTGGCAGCTTGCTTCCAGTATTGACCGTATTGATCGTATTTTTTGCGTTTTTCAGGGTCTGAGAGCACTTCGTAAGCTTCGTTTACTTCTTTAAAACGAGCTTCGGCTTCTTTGTTGCCGGGGTTCATGTCCGGGTGATATTTGCGGGCTAGTTTGCGGAAAGTTTTTTTAATTTCGTCAGAAGTGGCAGTTTTGTTGAGCCCCAAAATAGCGTAATAGTCTTTAAAATCTGTTGCAGCCATTAAGCAATCCCCTCTTTATTAGTTGTTATTTGTTAGTTGTTAGTTGTTAGAAAGAATAAATCCCAAATTAGCCGCAGGATGGCGCATTAGTATAATGCCAGGAGCCGAAGTGCCTGCGGCATCTCATTCAAATTATAGGTTATCAAAGGTTTGGACTCGATCTAGTTCGGTTGTTGCTTGCGGGACGATCGCAATTTCCGCACTCCGCTGCTGTTTAAGATTTTATAGCATTCGGCTCTCTCGTGCTGAAGGGAGCCGGAGCAGTCGCCTCTAGAAATGCTTTTGGCATTCGACAGCAAAAACAATGCTTTCATTAATTAAGAACGTCCTTACCCTCCCTATAGGCCGTTGCTATACCTGTGAGCTTTGAGACGGTAAAAATCCTGCGACGAAAACTTTTGGGGAGTTATGAGGCAAAGGGCGTTCGGGAGGCGGCAGCCCTGTTAAGGTGAGGCGGAGAAAGCTGCTGCTGTTGCGGGCGCGAGTCCAGGAGGGTTGACTGGCGCGGACTACCGATTTTTTTTTGCTCTTTTTTTCCGGGGCGCGGTGCGATGGCTACGCCCCGGCTTACGCCTACGAACTTCTCGATATGAGCTTTATCACCCAATCGGCATCTTAGCAGGTTTTCATCAGCAAGTCCGGTCAAATCTGGTTTCTGAATTGTGACTATATAATACCCTAAATTGCGCCGTTCTTACACAAAATTTCTAGATATTTTTTATTCACCCCAGATCCGTGCTAGAGAATTTTATTTTTACAACCTCTGAAGAGATTTAAGTCAAAGTAATATAACATAATTTCTCCTGTGTCTGTTAGCTACATCACACACTTTTATAAAACATTAAGATAGGATAGTAGAACAATAAGCTTTTAACGCTACCAGGGTGCTAACATTATGAATTATTTGCTAAGTTGGCCTTGCGGCTGCTGCGACGATTGGAAAGATAGTTCCGAGAGTTGTGTTGTACTCAGAAACGGGCAGCGCATTTGTCAGTCGTGCTACGACCGAAAATACAAGAATCAGAAGCTATTCGCCAGACGCAGGCGACCGGACATATCTGTATCACGGCAGACAGTAACAGAGACTGTCGCTTATTAATAATGCACTAGCCTTTGAATAAAGCCAAGTATTTCGACAACCTCGCCTCAGCGGTTGGAATAAATAATCAACCAAAAAAAGAATGAATTTTGTCATCAGTCATCAGTCATCGGTCATTGGTGATCTGTCACTAATTTACTTATTTATCATCAGTCACTGGCTGAGAGGTAACAGATTTTAACTTAAAAAACTAATGACTGACGACTAATGACTAATGACTAATAACTAAATGATAGTTCCATCAGGAATCGTGGCATTTTTCAGGACTACGATAATGCCGCTGCGGATGTAAAAACCTTGGTTTTCGCGGTTGGCTTCTTCCACTCCGTCTTTATTAATTAATTGAACATTGCGGCCGATGCGGGCATTTTTATCCACAATCGCGCGGCGAATTGTAGTATCTGCACCGATACCGAGGGCGACGCCGCCGTTGTCCAAACTCGAATGCCGTTCGGCGTCGGGTTCGTAGAAGTCAGCACCCATGACCAGAGTGTCTTGAATCGTACATCCAGCTTCAATGCGCGATCGAACTCCCAACACAGAATGGTCGATCCGGCACTGTTTGAGAATGCAGCCTTCAGCAATAATCGATTCAGTCACGTGAGTATCTAAAAGCTTTGTCGGCGGCAAGAAACGCGGGCGAGTGTAAATCGGCGCATTTTCATCGTAGAAACTGAAAGGCGGCTGAGGCTGTTTTGTCAGAGCCATGTTAGCGTCGTAAAAAGCCTCAATGGTTCCGATATCTTCCCAGTAATCGTCAAACAAATAAGCTTGAAGGTTGTGTTCTTTTGCCGAATTCGGAATAATCTCTTTACCAAAATCAGTTTGGTTTGGAGATTCTTTCAGGAGTTTAATCAGAACTTCTTTTTTGAAGACGTAAATCCCCATCGAAGCAATGTAAGGACTTTCCTGAGCCTGCTGCGCTGTCAGCCCCAGTTTAGTAGTATCCACCTGCATTTGTTTGAGCGCATCGCCTTTTGGCTTTTCGCTGAAAGAAACAATGCGACCGTTGCCGTCGATTTTCATCAAACCAAAATCCGAGGCACGCTTCTCGTCCATTGGCAAAACCGAGAGGGTGATATCGGCGTTGGTTTCGCGGTGTCTCTGCACAAACTTCTGGTAGTCCATGCGGTAGAGGTGGTCGCCCGAAAGAATCAAGTATTCGTCAACGTCCCACTGTTCTAGCAGCGAGAGATATTGGCGAACTGCGTCGGCTGTCCCTTGAAACCAGTTGGGGTTTTCCTGAGTTTGCTGGGCGGCGAGTACCTCGACAAATCCCTCGGTGAAGCCGGAAAACTGGTAGGTGCGAGAGATGTGACGGTTGAGGGATGCCGAGTTGAATTGCGTGAGGACGTAAATTTTGACTATTTCCGAGTTGATGCAGTTGCTGACAGGAATATCGATGAGGCGATATTTGCCTGCGAGGGGAACTGCGGGTTTGGCTCGCAGTTTGGTTAGGGGGTAAAGGCGGGTGCCTACACCGCCACCGAGGATGATGGCTAAGACTTTTTTCAAGGAACTTTCTCCCTAGGGTCAATTAACTCTCCAAGTACAGTGTCGGATGGTGAGGGCTTCTTGACAAGGGGGGGGAGCAAGGAAGTTTTGAGTTATGAGTTATGAGTTGAGTCGGTTACGCAGAAAGGGGGTTTTTTTAATCCAAATACTTCTTCCAACCCTCAATAAGAGTTAAAAAACCCAGTTTATGAGAGTTGGAGTGCGTCCGGGACAGGAGTTATGAGTTTTGAGTTTTGAGTTAAAATACTCATCAATAAATAATGGATAGTTGAAAAAGTTTTGAGTTGTGAGTTGAAATACCGCTCAATAAATAAGGGCTGTTTAACAAAAGAATAAGGTTCGGGGTTTGGGCTTTTAATTACAAGTTTTCTGGGTTAATTCCCCGTTCTCGCCATTTCTTCATCCTGGAGCATGGCGCTGTTGTTGTTGTTCAAAGGCTGGTCGATCGCGCCGTGTCACACACAAAGCGCGCTCTGTTTGGGCCCAAAGCGCGCTTTTGGCTTGGGTTTTATCCGGTTCTTTTTGCTGGCGTTCCTGTTGTGTGAGTTTTTCGGACTCCACAGCAGTCAGGAATCGTGGCGCGCCGGGACGATAAATTTCTAGGTAGTGTCAGTTTTCAATCTTAGATTGACTGCAAATTTGTGTAATATTTTACAATTTGTCGATCGACAAAATTGGATTAAATGTCTATTCTCTACCAAAAGCTAGATCCCCTACAAACCTCTGCTACTGTAGCCTAACCCCTAAAAGCTCGAAAAAATGTATGCAAATTCAAACGCCAGACTGGGTTAAACACGCGGTATTCTACCAAATATTTCCCGATCGCTTCGCCAAAAGCAAACAGCCTCGCAAACGCCTGCTGCAAAACTTCAAGTGGGAAGAATGGCACGAAATCCCCACCCTCCAAGGCTACAAAGGCGGGGACTTGTGGGGCGTGATGGAACAGCTAGACTACTTGCAAGACTTAGGCATTAACGCAATTTATTTCACCCCCATATTTCAGTCGGCCAGCAATCACCGCTACCATACCCACGACTACTATCAAGTCGATCCGATGTTGGGTGGCAATCCAGCTTTTAAAGAGCTTATAGACGCCGCCCACGATCGCAATATCAAAGTTGTCCTCGACGGCGTATTCAACCACGCCAGCCGCGGCTTTTTCTTCTTTCACGACATCCTCGAAAACGGCCCCCATTCTCCTTGGTTGGATTGGTTTAAAATTGAAGGCTGGCCGCTATCCGCCTACGACGGCAATTTTCCTGCTAACTATGCTGGTTGGGACGGGAATCGAGCCCTTCCTGTATTCAATCACGACAATCCAGAAGTCCGAGAATACATCATGGAAATCGCCGAATATTGGATTAAATTCGGCATCGACGGCTGGCGGCTCGATGTTCCTTTTGAAATTAAAACCCCGGGATTTTGGCAGGAATTTCGAGACCGAGTGAAAGCAATTAATCCCGAAGCTTACATTGTCGGCGAAGTTTGGGAAGATGCGAGAGAATGGCTCGACGGTACTCAATTTGACGGGGTAATGAATTATCTTTTTGCTGCGCCGACGATTGCTTTTGCAGCGGGCGACAGGGTAGATTTAGCTCAAATTGAAGGTCGTTCTTACCATCCCTATCCGGCGCTGTTTGCTAAAGAGTACGGCGACAAAATTCTGCACGTTTTGGAATTATATCCTTGGGAAATACAGCTAACTCAACTCAACTTGTTAGCCAGTCACGATACAGCTAGGTTGCTGTCAATTGCTGGGGGCGATACAGCTAGCGTCGAACTCGCAACTTTGCTGCTGTTAACTTTTCCCGGAGCTCCTAGCATTTACTACGGCGATGAAGTTGGTTTGCCCGGTGCTCTCGATCCCGATTCTCGCCGCGGTTTTCCCTTAGAATCTCACTGGGAACTTGATGTTTTAGATTATCACAAGCAGTTGATAACTTTGCGTCACAAATATGCTGCCCTCCGTACTGGATCGTACCAAATTCTTTTTGCTGAGGGAACGGTTTACGTTTTTGCCCGAATTTTGGGGGATGAGGAAATAGTTGTTGCTGTCAATGTCGCGACCGAAGCAGCTAATATTAGCTTTGAGCCAGCTAATTTGAAATCTCCTCACGATAAATTGCTTTATGGAAAAGGCGAGTTTGTTTGGAAAGGTGACGGGGAAACTCGGCAGTTAGAATTGATGCTGCCGGCACGCTCTGGCTTGATTTTAGGTTCGGATAATTAGTTTAAAATGTAGGGTAATCTGCTCCCCGTAGGCCTACATTTATCGGTGTAAGGTGCGCGCCTACATTTATCGGTGTAAGGTGCGCGCCTACATTTATCGGTGATTTGCCCCGCCTCTTCTAAATTTATTACAATTTATTATAGGCATCAGGTGCGCCTAGCGCACCCGAAATTTATCAGCGAAAACACAACTTTTATTCTCCTGCAACCATTGCTGGTAGTAACACCGAATCAATGATATGAATGACGCCATTGTCGGCAAGAATATCTGAAGTGAGAACTTTAGCATCATTCACTTTAATGCCGTCAGAAGTATCAATTCCCACCACAGAACCTTCCACTGTTTCAGCAGAACTTAACTCAAGCAAATTCTCAGTTAGTACCTCGCCAAACAGAATGTGATAAGTCAGAATTTTCTTGAGCTTGGGTATGTCTTCCAGCCAAGACGTAATAGTGTTCGTAGGAATTTTGGCAAATGCCTCGTCAGTTGGTGCTAAGACGGTGTAGGGGCCCGGACTTTGCAATAAATCTAACAAACCAGCCGCTTCAATAACAGTCACGAGGGTTTTGAAAGAGCCGGCATTGGTGGCAGTCTCGACAATATCTGGCATGATGTTTTTCAGGAGTGCAAATAGCAGAAAATAAATCTGGGGCGACGATCATTTTAGCAATTTACAAATAGCAGAAAATGAATCGGAGGGATGATGATTATTTTCCTCATTATAAGTTATTTGGGTTGCCGCCCCTGATGGCTCGGCGCGATCGACCTTTTTGGCTTATACTTGGCTCGCCTCCTCCCCCTTGCGGAAAAACTGCTTTAAAATCTCTCCGGGCTCTCTGTCCCAGGTGTCGATATGTTCGTAAATTAAGCCGTCTTTATCCAATTTATAAGTAGAGTAGCCGTTAAAAAAAATCCGAGCTTTCCAGGGAACCCGCAGTGTCCCGCGAACAGTCCAATTTGCCACAATAGTATCATGGGCTGTCTGACCTTCGTCGTGCAGGTCGAAGTAAATCTCGTTAAAGAATAGCTGCCCGTGAAATCGCAGAGTCCAAAAGATAATGCGATAGTTGATTTTTCCTTTAAATTTGTTAACAGGGTCTTGAAAATAAACATCTTTTGTGTAGATGTCGTAGGAGATGTCTTTCTCAAACAGCGTCGGGAGATCCGCTTTCAGCGTGTCTACTGCTTGTTCTACCTGCCTTTGATATTCGATCGCGCTCAAACTACCACCTTGTGACAGTATTAATTTATAACTTTAAATGAATAATCTCGATCGGCAGCGGGATGAGAAAAAAATTGATACTTCATCCAGCTCTAATCTTACCTCTAATTATATTGTCCGCGCCGGCCTTTCTGCTGGCCCGGACTTGCGACATCGAAACCTTGGCACAGATTTGACAGAACACCCCCACTCCTCTGACATTCTCGCAGAAATTAACAGCGGTAAGCTGTTGATGGTAGATAGCCGTCGCCGGAACGGCCTAATTTTGATTAAACGTTTCCACGCGGAGTTTGCCGGGCCTGGGGCTGCCGTTGGGGGCGCTTTTGAGGTAGACTCTCAGCAGGCGATTCCCGTGGGCGATTTTTGTTTGGTTTGCCCTCAATCTCCCGAAGAAATACAGAAAGCTTTTGGAATTCGACGGCAGTGGGTGCGGTTAATGGAACAGTTAACGGCGAAGCCGGCAGCTTTGGAACGCGCACAAATGGTTTTAACTCAGTTTGAACAATATTTGGATTCGGAAACGGTGGCACAAATTCCCGATGAAGCTTTGGCACTTTTAGTAGGCGTATTTCCCCAAACCATTCGGGCGGCACGGCAAGGAAACGATCGAGTATGAAAATATTTTATCTATTTCCTAATTCTAGCTTGTGGCTGCAAACTATCGAATCAGATGCCAAATTAAGGACACCCTAACTCTTCTATCATCCGCTGACAATGCTGTGTTATACTAACCGACAAAGCATCAATATCGAGCGGAGTATTCCCTACAGGAAGCTTGGTGGCAAAAGTGCGACCGAGGTGCAATCTATCCCATACAGAACGTTTTTGCCCTGCTCGCCCACTGCCAGGGTCATGTATCCCGAATCCCGATATTTCTCTATTCCAAACAGGGCTGAAGTGACGGATCAACACTGCTTCTCCCCATGAAACTAAATCGATTTCCATCGGCGCGACTTTGAAGGCAAAATCCTCTATTTTTAGATTGTCTACAGCTTCGATAGATTTTCTATGCTCTGACAAGCGTCCGTAAAGAGTGTTGCCAATAGTTGTACGCCCCGTCCGACGACCGCCCGGAGCTGCTTTACCTACATAGATGGGCAGACAGCACTTACTCAAGTTTGCCTGTTTAATAAGGTTATACATTGAGAAGTCGCCCTGGTAGTAAAGCAAATATGCTCCGCAATATTGGATCAAATCCTCCCTGAAACGATCCAGTTCCTGAAGATTATAACAATTTTGCCTGCCACAGAAAGCAATTAAGTTTTCTTGTAAATCTGGCGGGACTCTAAATACTTCGAGCATGGAGTAAATTCTCAAATCTAAAATCTCAAATTCATTGACTACACTCTCGCTCTTCTAACTGTCTCCAGCCGCCATCTAATGCTAGAGGCAATAACTTCTGCCAAAGCGACTGGTACAGCATTCCCCAACTGCTTCATAGTTTCTGTCCAACTGTGAGGAAAAAAGTATTCGTCAGGGAAAGTTTGCAGTCTAGCAGCTTCGCGAAGCGTAAAGTAACGCACCTGTCCTGTGGGATCAACTAACATATTTTCTCCTCCAGGTACCCCGTGAACTCCTGCTTTTAAAGTTTTAGCTGGTTCATCTAACAAGCTGCCCGTATGGCCTGGGTACTTTCTGGCTCCGGGTATAAAAATGTGATTTAGTACGCTGTTTTGGCTTTCTTTATTGCCTTGTGGTGGTAAGTCCGAAATGGCATCCCGCACAGTGCGCCAAGGCTGTTTTTGAGGTGGAAACAAGTTGAACTGAAGATTGAATATGCGCGAGGAAAGCTTGCTAGGTATGTCTGGACGATCACTTTTAGATATTTGATTGCGCTCCCAATAATTGCCAGTCACCCATTGCTCCCAATGCAAGGCTTCCTGAGAACAAGTCGGTTCAGGAAAAGACCACTCTAATCCTAAATCCGATCGAAAACCTACAATAAAAACCCTTTCGCGCTTTTGGGGAATGCCGTAGTCTGCCGCGTTGAGTAAGCGAAACACTACACGGTATGATAGTCCGTCACCGCGACCGGCGGTATGATGCTGTTCTAACCGGGACAGGTGATGGGGCCAATCCTCCTCCAGTCTTTGTACAACTTCGGGATAAGTGAGTTGTAGGACAATATACTCAAAATATTTAGTGAAGGAGGAACGCAATAAACCTTTAACATTTTCGATAACAAATGCCTTGGGTTTGAGTTCTCGCACGGCCCGAAAAAAGTGCGGAAACATATTTCGATCGTCCTCACTCCCGCAGTGTTTTCCTCCTACAGAAAAAGGCTGACACGGCGGCCCTCCAGTTAGGAGGTCTACGCCCTCTTTGAGTTCTAAGGATGTAAAATCGAATTTAGCGATATCTGTCTCAATAACAGACCAGTTTGAAATCGCTTTTACACCCCGCCGCTGATTTTCTCGAATTGTCTCGCAGGCATTTTTGTCCAGCTCGATAACTGCTTTGTGACAAAAGCCTGCTTTTGATACGCCTATTGCTAAGCCTCCTGCTCCGCTGAATAGTTCTACAGAGTTCATTATTAGCATTGTATTGAGCAACGGTGGATATTAATTTTAATCTAAAATCGCTGCGATTCGATCGACTGTTCGCTGATTTTCCTCCGGGCTACCCACCGTAATTCGCAAACCTCCTCCAGTGTGCCTAATTAAAGTACCTCCCTCTTTTAGCTGCTGCATGATTTGTTTGTGTTCCTGTTCGCCAGATTCGCCCTCACTAGCTTTCACCCGCAGGTAAACGAAGTTAGCCGCACTCGGCCAAACTTGCAATTTTTGATGCTGAGTTAGCGTTGCAATTAATTTGGCTCTTTCTGATAGAGTTTCGGGAATGGTTGCCAGCAATAACTGCCGCTGCGCTAAGGCTAACTCGGCCGCAGTTTGCGAGAAACTGGGAAGGTTGTAGGGGAGACGGATTTTTTCTAAGGTGGCTGTGAGTTCGGGATGGGCGATCGCATATCCGACTCTCATTGACGCTAATCGAAATGCTTTGGAAAATGTGCGTAAAATTATCCAATTCGGGTGATGGTGCAATTGGTCTGCTAAAGTATTTTGGCTGAATTCAAAATAGGCTTCGTCAATTACTACTAATATCTCTTCGGGTAAATCTGACAACCATTCTATTTCATCTGCTGTCAAAGCATTGGCTGTGGGAGAATTGGGATGAACGACAAAGACGGCGCGCACGGGGGGATGTTGATTTTGGGCGATCGCCTTTTTAGCCGCCTCGATATCGATTTCAAAATTCTCCTCTTTTCGCTGAACACTCACAACGGGAATGCCGAGGGTTTGGGCGATTATTCCATACATCGAAAAGGTAGGATTCGCAACGAAAATAGAGCCTGTACCGCCTAAACAAGTAGCTATTAAGATGGATCTAATTAGTTCGTCCGAACCGTTGCCCACAGAAATATTGTCGGCTGTAATGGCGGTTGTGGGCAGTGTAACCCCCCCTAGCCCCGCCTTGTTCAGGGCGGGGACATTTAGGGATTCATTGACATATTCGGCGAGATCCTCTTTGAGGGCTGCGTGGCCTCCGTCGGGATAGCGATTTGTCTCAATTAACTGCTGGTAAGTCCAAGCTAGCTTTTTTTTTAATTCCTCTGGCAAGTCGTAGGGGCATTCGTTAGTATCGAGGCGATCGAGTACACTTTCCGAGTGCGCTGATTCTCCTGACGCGCCCCCCGGATGGGGAGTGTATGCGGTAAGTTCGGCTAAGTCTTTTCGGATAAAGGGAAGCATGGTATGATTTTAAACTTTTGATTTAGATTGTCAGCTTACAAGGCAAGGCAGAAGGCACAAGTCAAGAAAAATTACGAATGCAAAAATTTTTGTTTTTTACCTCGCTGCTGAAATTTTTGCCTAATGCCGAGTTACTTATGCTGTATCAAAGGCGTCTAAACTTAGGATATAGCCTTTTCTCTATCGAAAGCAAGAGGAGAGAGGGGATTTAGTTTCTGTCGCTCGATTGATGCGTCTGCTGCGGCCAATTGATTATTCTGATAAAGTAACTGCTGATATTTGGAAACCGAGTATGAAAGTCAATCCGTCCGATATATCTAAAAATGCCGCCGCTACCCTCATAGCTTTGAGTTTGGCTGTTCTCCCTTCAGCGATGCCTGCCTCAGCTCAAACGCAGTCAGCTCCGGCACAGAACAATAGTGATTCTAATGGAGTTGTTCTAGACAGAACTCCCCTTCAAGAAAGCAAGGAAGACAACAATCATTGGGGCGCTTTGGGTTTGTTGGGAATCCTCGGTTTGGCGAATCTGTTTCGCAAGGATGAACCCAAACGCTACCGCGATCCGATGGGCGAATAATTTTTTAAAACGGATATCGCACCAGCCAAAAACAACATCAACTGTCCTCGATTTAGAAACCGGGTTTTTTAGGAAAAAACTGGATTATTGCCTTTAATCCGGGCAAAAAACTCGGTTTATTTGATTTGATATTTATGGGCATTTTTGCCACACAGTTGATTCAATCGCGCCACAAAGCAATCCCGCCCAATAAACCGCTGACATTCGGTACTATTTTAACCTGCGGCGGTAACTCAAAAACAATCTTTTTAGTATTGCCACCGCCGATGTAAATGCGATCGCAGTTAAAGAGATGTTGCAGAGAGGTGAGCGCTTTTTCCAGACGGCGATTCCATCTTTTGGAACCGACTGCATCTAATGCCGATCGCCCTAATTGCTGTTCGTAAGTTTCCCCTTTGCGAAACGGGTGATGTCCTAATTCTAAATTGGGTACCAAGATACCATCGACAAATAAGGCAGAACCGAAACCTGTGCCCAGGGTAATTACTAATTCTACCCCCGTCCCGGCAATTGCTCCCAATCCTTGAATATCGGCATCGTTAGCCACTCGCACAGGTTTTCCCAAGCGATCTTTGAGGGTAGTTTCTAGGTCAAACTCTATCCAAGACGGATCTAAATTCACTGCGGTTTTGATGACGCCTAGACGCACGACGCCTGGGAAACCGACGGATACTCGGTCAAATTCCCCTTGTCCGCTGGCTAAAGAGGCGATCGCCTCTAGTACGGGTTCCGGTTTCGGTGGTTGAGGCGTTTCTAAACGGCTGCGTTCCGTTTGGGGTTGGCCTTCATGATCCAAAACCATAACTTTGATGCCACTTCCGCCAATGTCAACGGCTAAGGTGCGAGTCGATCGATCTTGTTGAGTCATTTGATTGTTAAGACTTGCAAGTTGGTCAAATTTTAATTTTTGAATTGGCAAAACTTTTGAGTCGCTTCCCACATTTCCGCTAGGACATTTCCCAAAGAATGATCGTCTTCTAATTCGATTAATTGCACCCAGGGACGGTTAGCGGCAAAATCTCTGCTAGCTTGAATCGGTATTATTGTATCATGCTGGCCGTGAAGAATTAACGTAGGGACTGACCGAATTAATTTTTGTTCAGGGTATTGAGCCATATCTGCCACAAACTGATAATTCAGCGGCAGATAACGCTGTTCGCCGTAGTGATAAACGGGCAGATATTTCTCCGACTGCCACTTTTCTAACTGTTGCTGTCCCAACAGCGGCAGCCAGTGGGAGATAAAGTCAAAAGCCGGTGCTAACAAAACTATTTGCTTTACTGACAATTGTCGCTGGGCCACCCAAGCCGCTGTCAGTCCCCCAAAACTCGACCCAATTATGGTGATTCCCCCGATATTTTTTACTTTTTCTGTGGGAGATTGGGATGATTCGGTTGGCAAAAAGTCTGTTTCTATTTGGTTTAATTGGCGGGTGAGAGTGAGCCCAGAAAAATCCTTTTGATTGAGATCGGGAGTTTTTAGGTCAATCCCTAGATCGGAAAAGCGGTCTCGGAAATATTTTGCCTTAAGGGAATCGGGACTTGAAGCAAATCCGTGTAAATAAATGTAATTATACTCGTTTTGTAGATTCATCCAGAAAAAGTTATGAGACTTCCCAACTAATTATTTTAACTTAATATGACTTATTAACTAAAAAACTTAAGATACTCCATCAAATAAAATATATACGGCTCTTCCGAATAGTTCAAGGAATCGTAGCGAGTTGACTTCTGTGCTTTTAGAGTGTTTATAACAAACTCAAGCACTCCTAAACTTGAAACTTGCTTCGCTTTTAGACTGCTTTATCAAAGAGATAAAGCAATCGCATTGATTACAGAAAAGCTTCGTTTATCGATGCCTGCCTTTATGGATTTCTACCTGCTTACAATGAATCGCAGAGTGCGTACTGGGCACTCTGCGATTCACTCAAAACTACTCGTCAATTACTGCGGTTTTTGACCGTTTTGCATCCTGTTTCTAGCAGTTTGTCGGCGCTGCTGTATCATTTGAGCTAATTGGCTGCGCTGTTCGGCTGTGAGCAATTCTCGCATTGCGAGTGTACTTTCAAATTGCACCTCTTCCAACTGCTGCCTCAATCCGATTATTTGACGGTGTTTTTCGCGCATTTCGCTAGCATTGGCCGTGCCGGACATCATCGTTTCCAATTCTTGTCTGGCTTGGCGGACTGCTTGCATCCGCTGGGAAACTTGGTCTTTGTAGCGATCGCGAACTGCCTGCATTTGCTGCTTTTGCTCGGCGCTTAAATTAAGTTTCTCGAACATCCCACCTTCCCTGCCAGCGGGTCGATTGGGACGCTGGTTTTGTGCAATTGTTTCCGGTTCTAGAGGATTGGGAACTGCTATTGCTGCGGCTGTGCTACCGAGAGTCAGCATTAAAACGGCTAGGGCAGATATACGACGAATTGACATGAAAATTGCCTCTTTGATATTACTTATTTGTTGGCGGTTCACTGTCAGCACCCGGGCTGAAAGTCAACCAGTCTGTTTGTGAGCGCTCGGTCATACTTTCTTGGGGAGAATCATGGAGTACACCCTCCCAGTTAGTAACTAAAAATGCTTCTAATTGAGCTGTTTCCTTATCGGGCAATTGTGCAGTCTCAAACGGACGGTAGCCCGACCAAAGAACTAGCAGACCAGCAGCAATCGCAGACGAGAAAACCCACTTAGAAACAGAGGATATTTTTAACCTGTCACCAGACTTAGCTGAGCCACTTAATCGCGTTTTTTCCCGGTAGGTTTCATGGAAAAAACTCGCCTGATTACTTTCTATTGCTGCTAGAATTTTTTGCTCTAAATCTGGTGCAGCTTCAGGAATATTTGGGCGATGTTGCTTCAAGAAATTAACTAACTCTTGGTCGCTGCTTGGGTTATTCATAGCTCGCTGACACCTTCTTTTTGCAAAAATTGCCGCAGAGAATTTCGGGCATAAAACACGCGAGATTTGACAGTCCCCGCCGGCAGTCCCAAAATTTGGGCTACTTCTTTTTGCGGGATGTCTTCTAAGTCGTGCAGCACCAAAACGCTGCGGTGTTCAAAGCTCAATTGCTCCAGTCCCCGTTGCACTAAATCTTGATAGTGCAACTGCATCAAGTCCGATGTGTTATCTTTGAGAATAACCCGATCCCTTACTTCTTGATTTTTGAGTTGGGAGTCAAAAGAATGCTGTTTAGCAAATGCTTGTCTTTGGTCGGAAGCCACATTCCAAGTGATTCGATAAAGCCAAGTAGAAAAGTTTTCCTGGTGCTTGAGTTTGGGCAATCCTTTCCAGACTCGTAGGAATACTTCTTGTGCTAAATCGTCAAGAAGCGACGGGCCGCAGAGTTGGTAAAGGGTTGACCTGACTTTGTGTTGGTAGCGTTGGTAAAGGTACCGAAAGCAAGTACGATCGCCCTTTAAACATTGAGCAACTAAGTCCGAGTCGGAACAGTCATCGATTAAAACATTGGCTGGCACACCTAACACCTGTGAAGTCTCCCCCACCAGTTCGTTATCTGAAGTGTTTAGACAGGACAGCTCTAAAAAAGGTTCAAAGGATTTAAAATTTTTTTTCGACGAGGCGGCAGGTAGGGAAACGGCACTGCCGTGTCCTGATTTTTCCTGTAATTAACGGGTTCCGAGGTGTAAAGCCTGGAAACCCAGATCCAGAGTCCGAGCCTGGGTTGAGAAAATGGACGCTCTGACTCGCCCCAGAAGCGTTACTTTCGCTAAGCGCCTAGTTACAAGTAAAACCAGTAAAAATTTGCTCAGCGGGTAGGGACATGACAATGCCCATTGGTGTCAACTTAACCTCAAATGTAATGCGAGTCTTCTGTCGAGCGATTAAAACCTGATCGCCCCGGTGCTCCCCGAATCGTTGCGGGGGGACAAGAATCTTCTCTTTCGTCCCCCTTTTTAAGGCTACCGCGTACACACAAGTGGATTATGAGCTAGTTTCCACTCCTGCTGTTCGACCAATGCCTTGCTCGGAGGATAGATTAATTGTATAAGTACCCTGATAAGGCTGTTCTCTTAAGTAGGCATAAAGCAATTGTGACTTGTCTAATAACCGACGGTCTTGTACAAGTAATTTAGAAAAGGTATATATAGCGGTTCTCAGTTAAGGGAGGTACAAGTTGAGATTGAATAATTGAATTATTGGGGAATTTACGAATCAATTAAAAAGTCCTCAATCTCCCAATTTAAAATCTAAATCTGTACCTCACCTACCTGAGAAAAGCTATAGTAGACTTACCGCTTTTATTAACCTGAGAGTTTGAGGCGATCGCCTGCCTGCGATATTGCTCGATCCAGGATTGAATTGCCAATTTCAATTCAGCTTTTTGGGCGTCTTTAATTCCTTTGGGATCGAAGCGATCGCAATAATGAATCTCAATCAACAATGCTAACTCTTCGAGACAATATAATTCCGGTTTTTCTTTTTTTAACCTCTCGATCCAATTTTTTAAAGACTCGGAAGGAGGGCGAATCAATCCAGACTCATTTAATGCCTGTTCGATTAAATAAAATTCCGATTTCGGACTCAACGAATCTTTCTTATAAATAGCTTTTAGCCATCTTTGTTTCTTAGATAAAAGGCGTACAGTTTTCTTAAAATTAGGATTACACCTCCAAAAAAATATTAATGCCAGCAGGATGACTCCCCCATACTTCAATCCATTGCTACCTGATAAATATCGCAACCCCAGCACAATTTTGTAACTCAATAGCGACCATAAATCAGAGATAAAAGCCCCTGGGGGAGCAGCAGCATCTTCCATGCTTTCCCAATCAGAAGGCGTAGGATCAAAAGCTTGCCATTTCCCCGCGATATAAGCCAAAGTCCAAGCATGAGCATGGCGACTTCTTACAATATATTGGTTCTCCAAAGAACTAAATTCGTGAACAGAATATCCAACAGCATAACGGGCTGGAATACCGAGTTTTCTCAGGAGAAGTGTCGCAGCGGTAGCAAAATATTCGCAATGTCCCGAGCGAGTGTCCAGTAAAAAGGTTGATAGAGGCGTAGCATCATTATCTTTGCCCCTAAGCTTCAGTGAATAAACGAAATTTTTTAGGAAAAACCACTCTATTTTATCTAATATTTCTGGTGGCGACTTTCCTTGAGTATCCACTTGACTGAGGATTTTATTCAGTGCCGCCATTTCGGATTTTGGTATTTGCAGGTCGTCTTCTGTTGGCGGGCTATCTACAGAAAAATTATTATTAAAGTAGCTTCGATAAGCCAGCATATCAACTTTTCCCACCACTTTTATTGTGCCATATTTATTCTTTTCCATCTGACTGACAGGCAATGCGTCAATTTTAAAAGTTCCATCTGGCAGCTTTAATAAACCTTGGTTGCCTGGGAGTGTAGCCGAAATAGTAATCGTTGATGGATTCGGTAGTTGGTTGCCTAAATCCCAAGTTGTGCCATTAATCTTTGGTTGTACGGGAACAAAGTTAGGATTTAAGGCCAGCCAAAGTGAAGAGTTGTAGCGATTATAAGTTGCTTCTCTTAGGAGTCGGGGAGGAGTCTGTTTAGCTTCAGGGGCAACTCTAAAAATAATTTCATTTGACTGTTTTAATAATCCCACTGATCCCATGTTCGTTTGTTTTTTCAAAAAATCAGTTTCTTGAGAATTACCATTACTAAGCCATGAGATTGCTTGCTGTTCTACTGCCACGTGAAGTTGGTGCAAGCCCATCTGCCCTATAAATCCTATACTGCCAGCAATTAACATCAGACTCAGCCAGAGAATAGATGAAAAATTTTTCGTTCTCACCGACCACAAAGCAATAGCGGTTAAGGCAAATATCCCAGCATAAAAAGAGATATCTCTACTGTTCGCCGTACTAGCGGATAGCAGACAACAGATAAAATATGGATAATTAAGGTTCACCATCAAGGGGTTAAGTGTTGCTTTTTTTGTGACTTTGTTTAGCCACAAAAACATTAGGCGTATATCCAGACTTTCCTTGACAGAATATACCTGAGCAGCTACCAGTGGAAAAAATACACCAGGAAGCCATTGCAACAAATTATATATCAAGTAAATAGAGCGGTTGGCGACCAGGAGATAAACCAGCAAACAGCACAAAAAAATCAGGCAAAAATTAGCAATGCGCCTAAAATCACTAGCTGAAAAATCCCACCGATAAGGCAACCAGTTAGCTGCCTCTAAAATCAGAGCAATTGGCAAAGCAAAAAACCATAGTCCCGTCTGCCAGCCCCAAAAAATTACACTAGCACCCAAAAGAAACACTGGCATTTTCATAATTTCATTAACTCCTCTTGTATTTGACCTAGCTTTAAAATATGGCAGCTTGTTAAGTCATCTTTAATGAGTTCTAAATTTAAGCTATCTAATTGAGCGTCTCGCTCTGCTAAAATTAAAACTAAGGTATGGATACCGCGACTTCTCAGATAATTTACTAATCTTTTTCTAGGTTCGTCCCAACACAAAAATATACAAATACAACCGCTTAGCAGAGAGATTTTTTCCATCAAAACTGAGGTGAGCGAGTCAAAATCTTTATCCTGACAGGCACCTACGGAGGCGAGAATTTCTAGTATTTTTTCAGTAGAGTTCAGCCCTCTGCCCAAGGTAAAACAATAAGCTTCTTGAACGACGAACATCAAATCCAATAAGGATTCTTGAGTCTGAACTTCATAGGATAAGGAAGCAGCTATTGAGATGGCCTCTTCTAAAATTTCACTATATTTTACACTTTGAAATGTATCCAAAATAAGGGCGTGCCTCACAAAAAATTCATCCTGTTCTTCTTTGACCATTGGCTTACCTGCTTTTGCCCAACTTTTCCAGTGAATTTTGCGTAGCGAATCTCCCGGTCGATAATCCCGCAGAGACCTAAATTCCTCAGAATCTCCTACGGATGAAGCTAATGTTACGCCACCTGATTGATATCTTCTTGAGCCAGGAAGCTGAATTGGTGGTAAATGATATAGTTTGGGTAAAATTAACATAGATTGGGGCAAGGAAATTGTTTTACAAGCATTCCAAATCCCAAAAGGATCTGACCTAGTAACTGTTAGACCAATCAGGCGGATAACACCTCTGTAGGACGGCGTAATTTCACATACCACTTCTGTTTTGCTATTGGGTAGAAGAGGAGGCAATTCTATGGCTTTAGCTGTGGCGCATTGTTTTCTATAAATCAGCCACAGCCAACGATAATAGCCGAAGTATTTATCCAATGAAGTGCGCTGTTCTTCACCGGGTTCAGGTGTTTCTATAAATTCTTGAAAACTTGGGTATGTGTCGGCAAAATTTTCCCCCAATTTCAGGTTATTTTGACTCTGGCTAGTTTTGTTATGAATGAGAATACGGTATTTTAAAGTGACTCCAACAGTTGCAAACTTTGGCAAGAACCGTACTGCATTGAAGTGGAAGCGAAAAAATCTACTGAAAATTATGGCTATTCCTATAATTGACAACAGGAAAGTAAAGATTTGATAGGTCAGGGTTTGATTAGTATCTAATCCTAAAACCCCCGCTAAAAGCGTGCAGCTAAGCACTGCTAAACCATTGTTGGTCAATCGCTTCTTTCGCGAGCGATTTACACGCGCACCGAAGCGAAAAATAGCGTAGAAAAAACGTTTCATTTTTTAGGCAGGTACAGGAATAGATTTGATAATTTCTTCAACAACACCTGGGGCCATTCTGCCAGAAAAACGCGCTTGAGGTTCCATTACTAGGCGATGAGCGATGACTGATACCGCCTGTTCTTGAATATGTTCTGGCGTAACAAACTCATAGCCATCGAACAAAGCTAATGCTTGAGCAACTTTCATTAAAGCTATGGAAGCTCTGGGACTCGCTCCTAGTTGTACGCCTTCGGCTGAGCGAGTTGCATTCACGATATCTACGAGGTAACGTTTCAATTCTTCACTAATTCTAATTTGCTTTACCTGCTGTTTTAAGCTAATTAAATCCTCTAAATTAACGCAGGTTTGAAGTGTATCAATAGGATGTTGATGGATTTGGTCTCCGAGCAGGTTAACTTCGTCTTCTGGCGAGATGTATCCTAGACTAAATTGAACTGCAAAGCGATCCATTTGGGCTTCAGGAAGTGGATAAGTGCCACGAGATTCTACTGGATTTTGAGTAGCAATGACAAAAAATGGGTCTTTAAGTTTGTGCAAATTTCCGTCAATGCTGACTTGAAATTCTGCCATTGCTTCTAGGAGTGCTGATTGGGTTCGCGGTGATGACCGATTGATTTCGTCAGCCAAGATAATATTAGCAAAAATTGGGCCTTCGTGGAAATGGAACGTGCGTTGATTGGGGTCGAGCATGGATATGCCCAAGATATCGGATGGCAAAAGGTCAGGTGTAAATTGAATGCGTTTAAAGCTGACATCTACAGATAAGGCTAGGGCTTTAGCTAGGGTAGTTTTACCTGTACCGGGATAATCTTCTAGGAGGACGTGCCCGCCACTCACAAAGGCTGACAGCAATTTCCTGATTGCTGCTGATTGCCCTTTCACCACTTTTTGAATGTTGTTGGAAATCCTTTGATAAATTTCTCTGCCCGACTGAGAGTGATTTTCTGTAATTGCTTTATCCATTATTTATTGTGATCGTAGCGTTCGGTTACTGTCCCGCTGATTGGCTTGTCCCGATTTAACTATTTACAGCATTTTTCCAATATGTATAAGTTTTTAAACCAATACTTTCTTTATTTTCATTATATATCTCGTCCAAACACCTGAAAAGAGCCAAAGCATAATTCTTCAATCCCAAATTTGTCAAACTTGTGAGAATCCTAGTCAGCCGCAGGTAGTTGTGATTAAATGGTTCAATCCACTCTCTTTTTCTTGACAAATATTCCTCGGATTTGGCAATTACCATTTCTGCGTTTTCCCCTTCGCGGCATTCCAACCCGTAAAACGCCAGCATAACTTTTAGAGATTTGACTAAGCGATTTCTCAACTCTTCACTTGTTCTAAAAGCTTGAACCACCTCATCATTTAAAGTAGGAGCACTGGAATTAAAGCGACTCTTTTCTCTCAGCGGAAACAGCCATTGAATGTAATTGTGCACGGATTCCAGCTTCTGGTAATCCCACGACCAAATATGCTCGATCGCCCGATCTTGTGAATCAGGCTGCTGACCGAGATAGAATGCTAAAATTTTGTTCTGTTTGGTTGAATTACTCATTAATAAGGTGTTTTGTATCTAAATTGTATTTTTGGGCGGGCGGGACGCCCACCCCACAACCAGAAAATTAAATTTTTGTGTGGAACAGGCATCCTGCTGGTTATTCAAAATAGTTTTCTTGAGTCGGTTTTAACCGACTTTAGCTATTAGCCAGGGGTTTAAACCCCTGGCTGCTTCCCCGGCTTTACCGCAGAGTCACAAACTCTTCAGCAGTCGATGGGTGAATGCCAATAGTCGCGTCGAAGTCTTTCTTCGTAGCTCCCATATTAACCGCGATCGCCATTCCTTGAATAATCTCGCCCGCGTCTTTCCCAACCATGTGCACGCCCAAAACTCGATCGGTATTAGTCTCAACGATTAACTTGACAAAAGTTTTCTCATCTGCACCTGTCAAAGCGTGAAACATCGGCCGAAACTTGGCTGTGTAGCACTTAATTGAATCGCCAAATTTAGCCCTGGCTTGGCTTTCTGTTAAGCCGACTGTACCCGCTTCCGGCTGGGAAAATACCGCCGACGGGACATTTTCGTAATTGATTGCTCTGGGATTGTGGCCAAATTCAGTATCTGCAAAAGCGCGTCCTTCGGCGATCGCAATTGGCGTTAAATTGATGCGGTTGGTGCAATCTCCCACTGCAAAAATGTGCGGCTGACTGGTGCGGCTGTCTTTGGTAACTGCGATCGCACAATTATCGATTTCTACCCCCGCATTTTCTAAAGCCAATTTTTCCAAGTTCGGCAAGCGCCCGGTAGCGCACAACAGCGCGTCTACTATGAGCGTTCCTTCGGATTTTCCCGACAAAGTTAATTGTAAGCCTTCTGGAGTTTTCTCAATGTGGTTGATCGAGCTTTCGGTCAAAATGTTTATTCCGTGCTTCATCATTCCTTCTTGCACGTTGGTGCGAATTTCTGTGTCGAACTCGTTCAAAATTAACTCGCTGCGGATGATTTGAGTTACTTTGCTTCCCAACCCGTTCATAATGCAAGCAAATTCGACACCGATGTAGCCACCACCCCAAATGGCTAACCGTTTTGGCTGCTCTTTTTGCAGGAAGATTTCGCGGGAGGTTATCGCGTGTTCGATGCCGGGAATTGGGACTCTTCTGGCTTCTCCGCCGACTGCAATTAAGATTTTGGCTGCGGTAAATTTTTTGTCACCAACTTCGACGGTGTGGGGGTCAATAAATTTCGCGTATCCTGAGATTAATTCGACTCCGGCTTTTTCGAGGAAGCTGATGTGCAGTTTGCTCAGCCGCCGCACTTCTGTGTCTACGCTGGTGATGAGTTTTTCCCAATCAAAGCTGCTTTCAACAGGGCTCCAGCCGTAGCCCACTGCATCTTCGTAAAGGTGCGAAAATGTTGAAGCGTACACCATGAGCTTTTTCGGGACACAGCCGCGAATTACGCAGGTTCCGCCTACTAAGTCATTTTCGGCGATCGCCACTTTTGCGCCGTAGGATGCTGCTCGCTTGGAACTCGCCAATCCGCCGGAACCCGCACCTATCACAAACAAATCGTAGTCGTATGTCATAATTCTCGCTACTTTCCTATCTCAATTTTACCCATTTTACGCTTTACTTTTCTTAATGATATCTCAAAAATTTTTTGTTTTTTTTGGGGAGCCACTACTTTACTGTTTGCGATTGATATGGTATTATTAAATAATACTAATTTATGCGTTAATCTTAAAATCAGTCACACTCCCATTATTAGATTATAGCACAAGTGATCGGCAACAAACATATAAAAATGTAACTATTTTGGAACCGCCACGAAGCAGGAAAGAAATTAGTGTCGATCGCTCGTTATAGCCGAGTCTTGAACCCCGTAAATCCCTCTAAAAAAGGGAAACTTTGATGCTCTTCCCCATTTTTAAGGGGGAGTAGAGGGCAACAATCAGGGGGGAGCGGGGCTAATCGCAGCGCTACGACAGAAAACTGATACTACCTTAACCTATCGGGGCAGCCACGGGAGATTATTACCCTACAGTTTTTTAAATTTCATAAATCCTTGATAATTGCTATATTATCAACATAAATTAATTCTCGGGCTAGCTTTATGATCGATTGGCTTTTGCTCTGGGGAGCAACGGAAGCAGTAGGCATTCTCGTTAAACCCATCTTAGAAGATTTAGTCAAAGACGGCGCGAAGGATTTTGCTAAAGATTTTTTTAAAGATTCCCTGAAAAACGTCTTATTACGCGAAAAAGACCCGCGAAAAGTCGCAGCGGGCAAAGCAATCAAAAAGTTTTTGGAGTTGGTGGAACAGCAGTTGAAAATTGGCGGACTTTCCCCAGAGCAAAGAAAGCTGTATATTAAAGATGTTAAACAGTTTATCAGCAACAAGTCTGTTAAGGAAATTTTGGCCAAGGCTTTTGAGAGCGATCCCGAATCTCTCGATGCAGAACTTCTCGAACAAACCTGGACTCAACTAAATTTAACTCCTTTACCAGCAAGATTTAAGTGGCTAACCATCGCCAATCAGTATCTCGCAGAAGTTCAAGAAATTTTCTTTGACTCAACAGACTTGCGCGATATCTTGAAGGCTCAAAATCTGGATAGCATTCAGAAAAATACTCAAGAAACGGCGGGGATTATCCCCGAATTTGACTTGAGGCAATATCAAGAAGCTCTGTGCGAGCGTTACAGCAATCTCAATTTAAGCAGCGTCGATCCCAATACCTACGATTATCGGGAAAAGCTGAAGGTTTGGCAAATCTTTATTTTCCAAGATGTGCGATCGATTTACGAATCATTTCTGCCGCAAGCTTACGAAATTCCTAAAGAACATCAACGGCGGCTGCAAGACAGCAATCAATTAGACGCGATCGATCTAGAAAATTTAGAGAAATATCGGCGCAGTTATTTTTCTCAGCCGATCGTATCCGTGTTAGATGTTATCAATGACAAGCAAAAGTATCCCTACATTGTTATTTTAGGCGATCCGGGTTCTGGCAAGTCTACTCTGTTACAATATTTAGCATTAAACTGGGCGCGATCGCCCTTAAATAGCGTGACATCTCTGCCGATTCCGCTGCTAATAGAATTGCGGACTTACATTCGCAGCGGGGAATCAGGACATTGCAAGAATTTCCTCGAATTTTTCCATCAAAGTCCGGGTTCAATTTGTCACTTGAATCAGCATCAATTACAGGAACAGCTTAAAGCAGGCGACGCTGTGGTGATGTTCGACGGGTTAGATGAAATTTTCGATACCGGGAAACGAGAAGATGTAATTACGGCGATTCATCGGTTTACCAATGAGTATCCGCGCGTGCGAGTGATTGTCACGTCTCGGATTATTGGTTACAAACCTCAACGCTTGCAAGATGCAGAGTTTCATCACTTTATTCTCCAAGATTTGAACGCGGAACAAATTCAAGATTTTGTTCGCCGCTGGCACGAATTAACTTTTACTGATGCTGGGGAAAAAGCGCGGATTCGCGATCGTATGGAAAGAGCATTAGCGTATTCATCAACGATTCGAGATTTAGCGGGTAATCCGTTATTGTTGACGATTATGGCGATTTTAAATAGCGGGCAAGAATTGCCGAGAGACCGGGCCGAACTTTACAATCAAGCTTCGCGGGTATTGCTTTATCAATGGGATGTGGAAAGGTCTTTAGTAGAGGATAGCAGGCTCGATCCGAAAACTATTGATGCTAAAGATAAGCAAGAAATGCTGCGGCGAGTCGCTTACAAAATGCAAGCAGCACCTCAAGGCTTAGCTGGCAATATTATTAGTGCGGAAGATTTGGAGAATACCCTGACAGCATATCTGAAAAATAAAGATTTCGATCGACCCAGAGTAGGGGCGAAATTAATCATTAATCAACTGCGAACTCGCAACTTTATTTTATGCTTTTTGGGCGCGGATAGTTACGGATTTGTGCATCGAACTTTTTTGGAATATTTCTGTGCGTCGGAGGTTGTGGAAAGGTTGTATAAGACACCAGAAATTTTACTGGAGGAGTTAAAAACAGAGGTTTTTGGCAAGCACTGGGATGATGAATCTTGGCAGGAAGTTTTGTGCTTAATTGCCGGATTGATTCCTGGAAACTTGACCGGGAAGTTGATTGAGTTTTTGATTGAGCAGGATGGGGAAGGGCAAAAGTTCCGCAATCTGTTTTTGGCGGCGAAGTGTTTGAATGAAGTGAGAGAGAGAAAAGAGATTGCTGCGGTTGAGACTCAATTGCTTGAACGCTTAAAAGAGTTAACCAAGTACGACCTCAATTATTATTATGAGGCTCATCAAGAAGAGGTAGGTCTAGTTCCTAAAATTCGGACTCCAGCAGTAAGTACGATCGCTTACACTTGGAAAGATGACCCAGAAACCTTACCTTGGCTCCAACAACTGGCTCAATCTGATAGTAATTTGTATGTGCGACGTGCAGCAGTCGAAGAATTAGCACAGGGGTGGAAAGATAACCCAGAAACCTTACCTTGGCTCCAACAAATGGCTCAATCTGATGATGATTCGTATGTGCGATATGCAGCAGTCGAAGAATTAGCACGGGGGTGGAAAGATGACCCAAAAACCTTACCTTGGCTCCAACAAATGGCTCAATCTGATGATGATTCGGTTGTGCCATATGCAGCAATCCAAGAATTAGTACGGGGGTGGAAAGATGACCCAAAAACCTTACCTTTGCTCCAACAAGTGGCTCAATCTGATGAGAATTCGGCTGTGGGACGTGCAGCAGTACAAGAATTAGCACGGGGGTGGAAAGATGACCCAAAAACCTTACCTTGGCTCAAACAACTGGCTCAATCTGATAATAATTTGTATGTGCGACGTGCAGCAGTCGAAGAATTAGCACAGGGGTGGAAAGATGACCCAGAAACCTTACCTTGGCTCAAACAACTGGCTCAATCTGATGAGAATTCGGCTGTGCGAT
>NZ_JAUBUG010000008.1:0-39236 GCF_036705345.1 Microcoleus sp. B3-D2 | reverse complement strand
GGGGTGGAAAGATGACCCAGAAACCTTACCTTGGCTCAAACAACTGGCTCAATCTGATGAGAATTCGGCTGTGCGATTTGCAGCAGTACAAGAATTAGCATGGGGGTGGAAAGATGAACCAGGGATATTTGAATGGTTGGGCGATATTGCTATCAATCATCATTTTGATCGCAAGTTTGACTGGGAAGAAAATTCCCGACAAACAGCACTTGAAATCATGATCGAGCAATACCCTGATCTCCCAAAAACTTTAGAAATACTTCGCGATAGATTTGCCAAAGATCCAGATAAACAAGTCCGCAATTTTGCCCAGCAAGCATTGGCAGAATTAGAGAAGCTGTAATCTAAAAAAAAAGTATCAACAAATTATGCTAGTTCAAAAAATAGTATAATTAATATCAAATAGTTCTCGGAGACAACCACTATGCAAGTCACGACCGAAGAAATTATTTATCCATGCAGCGACGGTCAACCAATGGCAGATAGCACAATTCAATACAAATTAATTGTCAAAATCCAAGAAGGTTGCGAATCGCTGTTTAAAAACGACCCAAACGTGTTTGTAGCAGCCGATTTACTGTGGTATCCAGTTGAAGGTAGACCAGACATTTCTCAAGCACCCGATGTCATGGTAATATTTGGCAGACCAAAGGGCGATCGACGTTCCTACCTGCAATTTAACGAAGATAATATTGGTCCCCAAGTTGCGTTTGAGATTCGCTCTCACAACGACAGACAAACCAAGATGTACAAAAAACTTTCATTTTACAATCGCTATGGAGTCGATGAATATTACCTTTACGATCCCGAAAACAACGAGTTGAGCGGTTGGCAAAGAATTGAAGGAAACTTAGAAATAATTGAGCCGATGGAGGGCTGGGTAAGTCCGAGATTGGGAGTGCGATTTGAGTTGGGCGAAGCTGGGTTAGAAATATATCGACCCGATGGACAAAGGTTTCTTTCCTATGCGGAATTGGAGGAACAGGGGGAATTAAACCGCCAGCGTGCCGAACAGGAAGCTCAAAGAGCCGAACAAGAAGCTCAAAGGGCCGAACAAGAAGCTCAAAGGGCCGAACAAGAAGCTCAAAGGGCCGAACGTTTGGCAGCAAAACTGCGCGAATTGAACATCGATCCTGAGAGCATTTAAGCGACAAATTGTTTAATTTAGGGCTTACGCATCAAGACCACAGAAACCGGGTTTTTTATGGTTTATGCGCGCTGTAGCGAATGATTTTCGTGAAAAAACCCGGTTTCTCACCACCTTTGTGTAAGTCCCATAATTACAACTTGTTCGACTTGTTTAAAGGCGCGAAGCAATCTCGATTCTTTGGGATTGGTTCACTCTACTCGGCTGCATTTGCAATGACCGAAAGCATCCAGGATACAAGCCCCCGGATTCATCCGTGGAGTGATAAAAAACCTGTATCCGATAAAGGAGCCCCCTAATTTATCCGTGGGGTCAATGCTTCAATCTAAAATCTAAAATCTAAAATCTAAAATCGATTGACGCTTGATACTGAAATTAGCGTCCAAACGATCGCCACGACCGCCGCCAAAACCGATAAGAAGTGTTAACTTAGTAGTCAGTTGTGTCGATCGCACAGAAAAAAAATGCCTGAACTACAAACCGATACATACCAAGACCTCGACCCGCAAGTCCTCTCAAAGCCCGTTGTTGTCGGTCTGGAAGAGGTAACAAAAGTTTACGGGATAGACGACCTGGAAGTTCGCGCCTTAAACGGCGTCAGCTTCACCGTAAGACAAGGAGAATATTGCTCGATTATGGGCGCGTCGGGATCGGGCAAATCTACAGCTATGAATATTATCGGCTGTCTCGATCGACCTACGAGCGGCAGTTACTACTTAGACGGCGTAGATGTCGCCCAAATGCCGGAAGGAGAATTAGCCGGAATTCGCAATTTAAAATTAGGTTTTGTATTCCAACAATTTCACCTGTTGCCTCAATTGACAGCATTAGAAAATGTCATGTTACCGATGGTTTATGCCGGCATTCCCGCAGCAGAAAGACGCGAACGGGGAGTAGAGGCTTTAACAAAAGTAGGCCTGGAAAGTCGGCTGCAAAACAGACCAAATCAACTATCAGGAGGACAGCAGCAGCGGGTAGCCATCGCCAGGGCAATTGTCAACCGTCCCGTGTTGTTGCTGGCTGATGAACCTACAGGTGCATTGGATACAAAAACAACTCAAGAAGTAATGGATATTTTTACAGAATTCAATGAAAATGGCATGACTGTTGTTATGGTAACGCACGAACCCGAAGTGGCGCGCCAAACTCGCCGCGTTGTCTGGTTCCGCGACGGTAAAGTTATTCACAATAATCTCAATCCCGGAGAGCTTTCACACGCGGTATTTTAGTATAATAGTCCGCGAAAAGCGAAAAGAAAATTGGGCGATTGAAATCGCTTCTAGACAAACGAAGTCCGCCTACGCGGACTGAAGAATCAAGAGGGTATCAGTCCTATGCAAGAGGACTTTAGCTATTAGACAGGGGTTTTCAACCCCTGGCGGACTAATAGACAAAACGCCCGATATCTGCTTAATGAAAAGCACTGGGAAAAGCTTCCCAAACTCGATCGACAAACTCTCTAAGTTGCCGAGATGCGATCGCACCATCCTTTTTTTCAGCATCCAGAGAGTGCAACTCGGTCAACAGTGAAATTACCTCAGTATCTAAAGCCGCCCGAAACAAGCTCAGCGGCCAAAGCAAATCAGCACCATCTCGCAAATCCGATAAAGTATACTCTGTCGGTGAATCCTTCCCCGACACCGATACAACTAACATCAAAGGGCGCACCCAACAAACTTGACGTGCCTCAACCACTTGGATAACCTCAGAATGCAGGCACGCATCTCCACATTCTAAACTGACAATTTGACCCGGCTTAAAGTTCAAAGCACAATCCATTAATGCTCACACTTAATACAGACATAACAAAGCAGCAAAATAAGTGCTGCATCTCTCCACAGCACCCGAAAACATTATATCATAATTCCTTCTTCCCTCTTCCCTCTTCCCTCTTCCTTCTTCCTTCTTCCTTCTTCCTTCTTCTTCTTAACTTTCATCAAGCTTTTTAAGATCCATTTCGAGCTGGGCACTCAACAATCGTGCTTCTTTTTTACCACCGCCACCATTGGCATAATCCGCCACGGAAATCGGAGAACCGATCGCAATTTTTACCTGACAACCCCATCGAGGAATGCGCGGGCGATAGCGGATACTCATCGGTACAATTTTCACGCCCAAACCCGGTTTGCTCAATTCTGCTTGAATTGCCAAACGCGCTAATCCCGGCTTAATCGGATGAACTTCGCCATCCTGAAAAATGCCGCCTTCGGGAAAAATCACCAACATTTCCTTGTCGAGGAGTAGTTCCACCCCATAACGGAGACTGCCAATTGCCGGATGCTTGAGATCCACAGGAAACCCTCCCAAATTTCTGATGAACCAACCTTGCAGTCCTTTGACTTCATCAGCAGTTACCATAAACCGCAAATCGCGTCCAGTCACCTTCTGTCCAGTTGAATAGGGCATCATCAGGGCATCCCACCGGGATCTGTGCGTAGGGGCTAAGATGACAGGCCCGTCTTTCGGCAAGTGCTCCTGTCCGGTTATCTCAATCTTGCCAAAATGAAACGGTAGGACAACATAGTGACCTAGCGGATAGAGCAAGGAGGTTAACCAAGGAGAAACGCGAGAGGTATTAGATGCTACCTTGGCAGGCATTGGCTTCACTAGAGATGATTTACTGGACTCAACGGCGATCGTGGCGGTGTGGGGCATAGCAATTAAGCTGCTTTCTCGAGATCTCAAGTCTAAAGTAAGTGATTGGACAAATCTTTAGTTTTTGGGTCGGGACACTTTTGCTATTGGCCTTGTACCGATCGAGCGATCGCGCCCGCAAGAGATAATCTCTAACAGGTAAAACCTCAGCCAACCGGACAGCACTAATACAGAGTAGTCGGCCGCCTGGAAAGCTCGATCGGGCAATTACGGATCTATTATTCCAGCTAAAGGGTCAAGTTCGATTAAACATCGCCCAGAAGAGAGTAAAAAATTTTACCTGTTAATTTTTCCGGCGTGTTTCAAACCAAGAAATCAACTGATCGCGGCAAACAGACTCCATAATACCGCCGAGCACCTCTAAGCGGTGACACGAATGCGCGCTATCGGGAATATTAGCCGCAGTCCGAATCGTGCCAGTTTTCGGGTCATCTGCTCCGTATACCAGCAGGCCAATCCGAGCTTGGACGATCGCACCAGCGCACATCGGGCAAGGCTCTAGCGTTACGTAGAGCGTGCATTGGTTAAGATGCCAGTCTTGCAAAACTTGGCCGGCCGCCCGCAAAGCCAAGATTTCAGCGTGAGCAGTCGGATCGCAGTCTCGTTCTCGCCGATTTTGCGCTTCGGCAATCAATTTGCCAGTACCGTCAACAATGGCAGCACCCACGGGTACTTCACCCGCATCACCCGCTGCTTGTGCCAGTTCCACAGCCCTAGTCATCCAGCGTTTGTGAATAAAATAAGTAGTATCACTAATAGACAATGGCTCAGTTTTAGAATTCACGTCATACCTACGTAACACAAAAACTTAAGATCGAGAAAGAAAGTTACATTACAGCTTAATAGAAAGTCATTTTTAATTATGGACACCACCAGGATAACCACTGAAATTGTTGAGCTGTTGTGCCGCATTAGCCGACAAAAGCTGCGCGAACAAGATATCACTCCTTTGGTAGTGTTTGTGACTGCTCTGATTTCCATCCTGCGCGGAGTGATGATTATTGACAGGACGATCGCAGTTGAAGAAGAAGAACGGCTGCAAAAGACTCTCAAAGCCTTTGCCAGCGGCGACCGCGATCGGGTAGAACTAATTCAGCGCCTTGTCAAAGGAGTATCCAAACAGCAGGTTTACTTCAACCCCACGGAATTGCTAACCCTGACAGCTTTGTTCTCAGAATCAGAAAAACTGTTGCTTATCGGTTCCGGCTACGAAATGTCAGCGGCCGACGGACACATCGATATGCGGGAGCAAATGTACTTACAGTCGATCGCAAATCGGCTCGGCCTCGACTCCAGACACATTGCAGTCCTAGAAACTTTATTTACTAAAGAAGGAACCCTCGACTCACAAGCTTTTGCCGAAGTTCAAGCTTTACTCGATCCCAGCGAATTCGAGTCCCGCGATCCGGTATTTGGCAAAGCAGCAAAGCACTTGCTGAGTATTTTACTTCGCAAATAATCCAGCGCATTTGACATCCTCACCGCCCTAAAGGGAGGGTGATTCCCAAGAATCACTTCTTGAGTTTTCTGCTTCGTCCCGTGCCAGCTAGACTGACTTTACCACCAGTCCCCGCCGCATCCAGTCCACAGACAGTTTGTTTTACTTCCAGGCTATGCCCTAGCCCAGAAATTAGTTCCAACCCACGATTTCTAACCACCTGTGCCGCTGCCACATCACGCGATGCAGTAAAGAAACACACTGGACAAGAATGAATTCTTTCGTCTAGGTGCTTTTTGCCCGTATGCGTCCCACACTCAGGACATTGTTGTGATGTGTAGTCCTTGTCTACCTTGGCAAAGAAAACACCTCGTTTAAAGCACACCCATTGTAGTATGTTGACGAATTGACCGAATCCAGCATCGGCACTATGTTTACTCAACATTCCTCTGGCCCAAGAGCGAAAGTCGATGTCTTCAACAAATATCATCCCTACGCCGTCACTCATACGGTGGGCTAACTTAAAGTGCCAGTCTTTCCTGGTGTCAGTAATCTGTTGATGAATTCTGGCTATTTTTTGATTGAGCTTATGTCTGTTATTCGACCCTTTCTTCTTATGCTTTAATCTACGTTGCAGTAATTTCAACTCGCGTTGTAGAGTTTGCAGGAAGCGAGGTCTAGCAATTTGCTCGTTATCGCTAGTAGCTACAAATTTATCAAACCCTAAATCCAAACCTCGCGGATGACCGGATATGGGTGTATCTGGCACAGATACATTTAACTGTAATGACAACATGACAAAATATCCGGATGCCCGTCGTACAACCCTGGCTTGTTTAATTTCAAATCCCCCTGGGATTTGGCGTGACAAGCGCAAACGAATCCACCCTAGTTGAGGCAATTTCAGCAAACTTCCATTGATGGGATTTTTGCCCAATTGAGGAAACACAAACGATCGCATTCGGTATTTGTTCTTGAAGCGAGGGAAGCCTAGTTTCTTCGCTCTCATGTCCTCAAATGCCCTGTCCAGCGTTCTTAAGACTTGTTGCAATACTTGCGAATGTACGCTCGTGAGGAGGGGAAATTGCTATGCGGCAAGAGTCAATCGTTTAGCCTGAGTGTGGTAACTAGGGTATGGCTCGTCAGCCCTGAGTATGTACTCCTGTTCGATGGAACAAGCATTTACAGGCGACTTGCGGGAATTCAACCAGTCTTTGCGCTCCCGCAAAGCAAAGTTCCATACAGAACGACACACAGCGAATATCCGCTCGATAGTATCGACCTGTTCTGGAGTTGGTTCTAGTTTGAATTCCCACGTCATGTTTAGCATGAAATTATTTTACACGCTTACTGAGTATGTGTAAAGCCGTCCTCCACTTCGTTAAAGGACGGGGTTTTAGACCCAAATTTTCGATAAATTTTGGAGCAGTAAAAGTCCTGAGAAGAGTTCGAGGATTTGAGGTTGTTTTCATTTGAGATGGGACTTGGGCGCTTTTACCCTCAAAAACCGGGTTGTTTAACCCCTACCAAGAGCGCTGCACGGAGTATGTTGGTGAAAAACCTGGTTTCTGCCTAAGTCCCGCTTTATTTTTTGGGCAAGAGTCGATCGACCCTTGTATCCCATTGAACCGAATGCCTCTAAAATCTAAAAGCGACTTGTCGCTACCTTAATGCACCCTGCTCGGTCTCAAATCTCAAATTGATTGATTATGCAAATTGAATGGCAAACCGCCAAAACCTACGAAGACATTCTCTATCACAAAAGCGGCGGCACCGCCAAAATTACCATCAATCGACCTCACAAACGGAACGCTTTCCGTCCCAAAACCGTGCAGGAACTGTGCGATGCCTTTACTGATGCCCGCGAAGACACAAAAATCGGCGTTGTCCTTTTCACCGGTGCGGGGCCTCATACAGACGGCAAATACGCCTTTTGCGCCGGCGGCGACCAAAGCGTGCGGGGTGCGGCGGGATATGTAGACGAAGGTGGCATACCCCGCTTGAACGTGCTCGACTTGCAGAAGTTGATTCGATCGATGCCCAAAGTGGTAATTGCTTTAGTTGCAGGCTACGCAATTGGAGGGGGTCACGTTCTGCACTTAATTTGCGACTTGACGATCGCTGCTGACAATGCTATTTTCGGACAGACAGGCCCCAAAGTCGGCAGTTTCGACGGTGGTTTCGGAGCTAGCTATCTCGCCAGAGTTGTAGGCCAGAAAAAAGCCAGAGAAATTTGGTTTTTGTGTCGCCAGTACAGCGCGCAGCAAGCCCTAGAAATGGGTTTAGTCAACTGCGTCGTGCCCGTGGAACAACTAGAACTAGAAGGGATTCAGTGGGCGGCGGAAATTCTAGAAAAAAGTCCGATCGCGATTCGCTGTTTGAAATCTGCTTTTAATGCCGACTGCGACGGTCAAGCCGGTTTGCAAGAACTGGCGGGAAATGCCACTTTGCTGTACTATATGACCCAGGAAGGCGCCGAAGGCAAACAAGCCTTTTTGGAAAAACGGCAACCTGATTTTAGTCAATATCCTTGGCTGCCATAGCTGGATGGAGAAATCAGTTTTTTTTATGCGCTCATATTAAAGTAGATGCTGCTGATTTTTATGAGTTAGTAAAGCCAAATGCACCCGATGTCCAAAAGTGTCAGTATTGATACCAGTTCCCAAAAAGAATGAAACTGCTTTGTCAGATCCAAACCATGATAACGATCAGTGATTTCCCAATCGAAAATCGAAAATGGTATGATCTATCCTGCTGCCGACTAACTAAACCGAGACTGCTGCTGCGGATTTTTCGGTTAACGTTGTGCAGGTAAGCTGGCAGGCATTGCGCTCGGAAAGAGTGAGGGCGGCATCCTGCAGCGTCAGAGTCGATTCTTGCCACATTCCAATTTCTTCTATGTTTTCCCAAGATGACCTAAAAGGCGAAACCGCTAAAGCACAAGCTTTCCAGTGACCTTGAACCGGCCCGCCTAGTAAAGCGCAAACACCCCCGCGTCTCCCCTCAGGGGTATAGTGCCTGCAGTGACGGCAAGCTGAAGTTAAAGGTGAAGTTAAGGAGGTTTGCATAAAAGTTCTTAGGGAAATCATTTTCATCTCTAATTCTCCCTTGCAGAGCTAGCCTGCCTGAGAGCCTCCCAGCCTTTATTCTGTCTGGCTTGTAGCGATCCCCGGAGCATAATTAAATTTTATAATTTATTTATAATCTCGTTATATATAGAAACAATTAGCTCTGTCGTTGCTCATTGTATAGGTAAAAACAAAGGTTAAAACTTTATAAAGCCGTCAGGGATCAAGAAAAAGTACAAATGTGCAACGACTATGAGACGTTATAAATAAGCGGTAGCTCAGGATACAAAAAGCTGCTGAGAGTTTCGGTAAGCTGCCCCCGGGACACACCAACAATTAAGTCTTAAAATGAAAATGAAAAGATAACCGCAGGCGATCGGGCCCCTGTTGCATTGACGCCAAAAGTAGCTAATCATAAAATAGGCAAGTTTTCAAGCTTCTTGTTTATCTCTACAATCAAAAGATTAAAATTAATTCAGAGGCGGTAGGAGTTTTGCTAATGAGTAAGCGTTCTTCGGTTGAATCCCCAAATCATCAATCCTCTTCAACCCCAATCAAGCCTGCTTTGCAAGCAGTCCTGGGGAGTCTAGATGTAAACCTAGAAGCAGAACTGACAACATACAGAAGGCACAGGAGGCGCGCCGAACAGTGGGTGTCGCCCTCAGTTCGTATCGGCAAGCAAACAGCCACAACCGAGCAACAGCTAGCCCAAAATTTGGCGCCGAAGACTGCGGAGGAAACCCAGCAGCCGCTATCGCTGCCCCTATCCATTGCGGGCACTCAGGGCGATGCCCCGCTAGCAACTACCAGGGGTGGGACAAAATTATCTAGCAGTGCCTTGGCACCCAACAAGTATCTCGAATCAAGCGAAAAACTGATCGAAAGTTTGGACGAGTCAAAAGCTGAGCCTACGGTAGAACGCAGTTTAGCCGCCAGTTTGTTAACTCCCTTGGGCCTGAGTTCGATGCTGCTGTTTTTGCTGTCCTGCACAGCTTTGGGCTACGCAGTCATGTACCCGTCAAATCTGGTTAAGATGGCAGGCCTGAGCCGTTTCCTCGATCGCACCTCACCCTCTTCAAGCGACAGTCCCGCCTCTACTTCCATCTCGGATACCAGTACCAAGGAACTGCCGAAAGCTCCAAATCTGGTATCCAAGGAATTTGTGGAGCTAGATTTGAGCACTCTCAGCAATGTCAAGCCGACAGTCAGCCCGATTCCTTCCCCGTCACCAAAAGCATCAATCCCGCCCAATCCGGCAGCGCCTCCGGGCCCCAGCGGGGTTGTGCCGATTCCTACAGAAGACGGCAACCCCCCCAGAGGCAGGGAACAAGGACTCAACAATCTGAGTACGGCTTTGCTTCCCACTCCCAGTCCTAGCGCTGCCCAGCCTGTGCCGGCACTGCCAACACTGCCTCCAACACCATCCCCAGCCCAGCCTGCCACCACATCTCCGGCGACAGCATCCCCAGCCGCAGCATCCCCGGCGACAGCATCCCCAGCCGCAGCATCCCCAGCCGCAGCATCTCCCCTGGGAAGGCCTGCACGGGCCGCCGACGGTTTCTATTACGTTGTCACCGATTACACCGACGAAAAATCGCTGCAGCAAGCCAGAAAAGCAGTTCCCGATGCCTACGTGCGGAACTTCTCAAAGGGTGTCAAGATCCAAATGGGGGCTTTGAACGATGCTGCCTCAGCAGAACGTTTGGTGAAAGAACTCCAAGAAAAAGGGGTGAAGCCACAATACTATCAGCCATAAATTAGGCAAAGACAATTAAACTGATGATCGGGGAGTAGGTTGGGCCCGAGGCACGAACCCTCCGTTTCGCTTCACCCAACAATTGCTCAGTTTTGATGGGTAATGCTCGCGCCCTACCCATCCTAAAAATAATCATGACGATCTAACTTTGAGGGAATTAAAAATTCAAAATTAAAAATTAAAAAGACGATTGATGAGTTTTCATTTTTAGTTTTGAATTCTGATTTCTCTGTGTTAATTCTAAAGTTGAAAATCGGGAGACTGGCAAAATGGGATTATTCGATCGCCTATGGCGAGTGATTCGAGCCAATATTAACAGTTTGGTCGGGGCTGCAGAAGACCCAGAAAAAATTCTGGAACAGGCTGTAATGGATATGCAGGAAGATTTAGTGCAGCTCAGACAAGCTGTGGCAGGAGCGATTGCAGCTCAAAAACGCACTGAACGCCAGTGCTCCCAAGCTGAGTCTACAGCAGCAGAATGGCATCAGCGGGCGCAGCTAGCTTTGCAAAAAGGCGAGGAAAATTTGGCGCGGGAAGCTCTGACGCGCAAGAAATCTTATCAAGAAACGGCAACGGCGATGAAAGCCAGTCTCGGACAACAGAACGCTGTTGTGACTAAACTAAAAGAAAATATGCGGGCGCTCGAAAGTAAAATTTCCGAGGCAAAATCTAAAAAAGATATGTACATTGCCCGAGCTCGATCGGCCGCATCGTCGGAAAGGCTTCAAGAAATGATGGGCAATCTCAGTACCGGCAGCGCTTTGAGCGCGTTTGAACGGATGGAAGAGAAAGTCATGGAACTAGAAGCTCGCTCCGAAGCAATCGCAGAACTCGGAACTAATGATTTAGAAAAGAAGTTTCTCTCTCTCGAAGGTGCCGACGATGTGGATACCGAGTTGGCGGCGATGAAAGCACAAATGCTTCCGGGCAAGAATACACCCAAATTGCCGTCGAGCGAGCCGCCCGCATCCTGAACCCCAGACAACAGAACAAGAGTCGGGACGAGCAAAAACTTCTCAACAGCCTAGCTAGAGATGGCTCGAAGCCTGTGGGGGAATTCCCGGATCGAAGTTAAACTCAATAGATAGGTGCATGAATAAGCTTGCCTGCATCACATTACTCGATCGCTTTAAACTGGATTTATCTGTCTGCAAAAATTGCCAAAAACTAAATCGCACTAAAAATCTGACAAGAGTGAATTTCACAACTGCGGGCTAGGGCTATCAAGCCTGCTTTCCGCCTACTTCGTACACCTCACCCAGGAAAAATAGCATTATGGGATTATTTGACCGCATTAGCCGAGTCGTCAAAGCCAATCTTAACGATCTGGTCAACAAAGCTGAAGACCCGGAAAAGATTTTAGAACAGTCCGTTACGGATATGCAGGAAGACTTGGTGCAGTTGCGTCAAGCCGTTGCCAGCGCGATCGCCACTCAAAAGCGTACCCAGACTCAGTACAATCAAGCTGAATCTCAGTCTAACCAGTGGCAGCAGCGCGCTCAGCTAGCCCTGCAAAAAGGAGACGAGACTTTGGCCCGGGAAGCGCTGGTTCGCAAAAAGTCTCACGCTGAAACGGCGGCTACGCTGAAAGCCAGCCTGGATCAGCAATCGGCTCAGGTGGAAAGTCTCAAGCGCAACTTGATCGGTTTGGAGAGCAAAATTTCCGAAGCTAAGACTAAGAAGGATATGCTCAAGGCGAGGATATCCGCTGCCAAGGCTCAGGAACAGCTCAACAATACTATTGGCACCTTGAATACTGGCAGTTCAATGGCAGCTTTCGATCGCATGGAAGAAAAAGTTTTGCAGATTGAAGCTCGCGCGGGAGCTTCGGCAGAATTGGCCGCCGGCGGCAGCAATTTAGAGGAACAGTTCCGCTTGCTCGAAAGCGGCGGTGATGTTGACGACGAGTTGGCTCAGATGAAAGCTCAACTGACCGGGGGTTCTGTGTCTCAAGGTCAATTGCCGGCAGCGGGTAAAACTGCAGCAGCTAGTAGCTCGGAGTCGAGCCAGGTGATTGACGCTGAGTTGGAAGAATTGCGATCGCAGCTCAATAAAATGTAGTAATCTCTATCCAAATTTACCTATTTCTCAGATCGCAGGTTTGATAGAATGCTCCGCCGACCTACAGGGCTAGCTTGGGAGGTCGGAGTTTTTTTAAGTAATTGTCAAATGCACAAAATACAAATTATGTCAACTATCTTTCTATTGATTTAAGGAATTAACTATTTAAAAAGTGATAGAGTAATTTTATTCCTTGCAAGAGGGCTAGCTTGGGAGGTCGCAGTGTTTTTAGCAATTGTTAAATACACAAAATAGAATTGCTGTCAACTATCTTTATATAGACTTAAGGAATTAAGTCTTTAAAAAGTGATAAAGTATTATTCCTTGCAATTGCGTCGGCCTCGCCCGATCGTAACTGTAAATAACTATCAAATATGGCTAATCTGTCATGCCCGTGCACTTTTCTAGAGGCTTTTGGAAAATCAAGTTTTTCAAGGCATTAGCACTTGGTTTTTCAATTGCAGCTATTTGCCCCGCACTGCTATCAGCTCTAAGTGTTGGCGAGTCGATGGTTGGTACCGACTCAGGGGTGCAAGCGCCAATTTTGCATGATAATTTACCGTCTCAATTAAAACTAAATCAAGAAACAGCAGACGATCGCGATCGGCTTCGTGATTTATACTCGGGTTCAGAATCAGATAGAGGCAGTAAAGAGCAAGAAAATAGCATCCCGGAGCTCGATCAAACGACGCAAAGTGAGGCCCCAGAAACTCTCCCTCAATTGCCGAACCGAGGAGAAAACAGACAAGAATTTCCCATTCCCAACCCGCGGCAGCCAAATCCGGCTCCCCTCCGATAACCCGCGCGACGTCCTTGCTTTCATGCGAACAGCTCTTTTGCCGTCTGCGGTTCCCGCGCCGGCACAGCCAGCAGAATTGGTAAGATTCCGGGTACGATAAAACTCGATCGATGGCGGAAGTAGTGGGCAGTTGATTTACCGCGAGCCGATCGTGCAAAATCCGAGAAGAGAAATCGCGATCGCGCTGTCGCTGGGAGCAGATAATCGGGGTAGAACTCGGGTTGCGGCGCTGAGGCTGTTTCAGGATTTTACTCAGAGGGGAAAGAGAGATGTCTTGGCGGCGCGATCGCAGTTCTGTCTCGGAATGGCAGCATTTGGCGCTACCGTGAGCAGGAACGACGCTGACCGTTAATTTTTGAGGTGGCGGGGTTGCAGTACGTGCGGTTGTTGGCTCGTGAGACGCTGCTGCAGGTGCGATCGGATGTGGCATTGGTTCGGGCCGAACTTTTGCCGATCGAACAATTCGGTATAAGAGGCTCAGACACATTGCGGGGCTACCGTCAGGATGCTTTGCTGGCAGATAGCGGGATTTTTGATTCAGTTGAGTTGCGGTATCCGATGCAAGGGCACCGACGACAAACAAGGAGTTTTGCAGGTGACGCCGTTTGTGGATTTTGGCAAGGTTTGGAATCCCAGGGAAAGCGCGGTTTTGGAAGCGAATCTTTGCTGTCAGCGGGATTGCGGCTGCGGTGACTGTACGGCGAAAGGTGGAATGCTCGCGGAGGCTGGGGAATTCCTTTGATTGATATTAAGTCGAGCAACAGGAGTTTACAAGAGCGCGGGCTATATTTTTCTGTATAATTCAAACCTTTTTAGGAAAGCAGTCGTTTTGCCCTTGGCGGAACTGAGCACTTCCGCTATATAGTAATAAGTATCATTTGGCACTCCTCTGTAGCTGCCAAGAGTGCATTTTACTGATAATCTTTAAATTAAACTATGTCTAAGGTGCGGTTGCTGCTTTTAAGTTCTTTTGCTTCCGGTTTTGGGCTTTGCTCAATCATTTTGGCGATGTTTACGATGACTTCAAGGTTGTCCTTTACGTCTTTTTTTACCTTTGTTTTAACTTTAGTTTTTTTTGTAATTAATCTAATTTTTGCTTTGCATTATTATACATCAATTACTAAGCAATTGAGTGTTAAAGGTAAAAGAAAAGCGAGAATTTAGCGGTTGTGAAGCAGAAGCGGAAAAAGGCATGGAGAGTTTTTTATGGAATTTGAATGGAATCCAGGAAAATGCCTGTGGGTTAGGAAAACTATCTAGCTGTAAGCCATAATTATTTAAAGTCTCATTATTTATGAGGTGCGATGGGGAAAAACTCTAGACATCTCCGAAAACAACCGGAGCCTCTGTGTACTTAAGCTCTAGGCCGTAAATGCAATCATCCTAAATTAGCTAGTATGTACGATAAAACCAGACTTTGAGATATTTATTGTTGATAATTCGACCAAAATATTGAGAGATTTATTGATTTAAAATAACCCTTAGTTAACGTTATTTTAACACTTATTCACCTCTCCAGTGCTAGTGGCTAATATTCCTTCCCGCCGACCCAAAAGCCAATAGGTCATCATTTCTCCTCTTCCCTTGACCTCGATCGTACCCCTTGGCTCTAGTAAGTATTTATTCTGTAATTTGAGATAAGTCGCATCGGTGACTTGAATGTATCCCGGTTTGCCGTGGGATTCCATCCTTGAGGCGATATTCACCGCATCACCCCAGAGGTCATAGATAAATTTCTTAATCCCAATTACTCCCGCAATTACAGGACCCGTATTAATCCCGATCCGAATTTGTAGAGATTCCCCAAAAATATTCTTCACGTTTTCCATATAGGCTTTCATATCCAACGCCATGTTGGCGATCGCTTCGCAATGATCCGGTCGAGAAGCGGGTAAACCACCAACTACCATGTAGGCATCCCCAATGGTTTTAATTTTCTCTAAGCCATACTTTTCAGTGAGTTGATCGAAGGCAGAGAAAATTTGGTTCAAACCTGCTACCAATTGCAACGGCTCTATCCGTGCTGAGATAGTGGTAAAACCTACGATATCCGCAAACAAAATCGTGGCTTCTTCAAAATGTTCAGCAGGGGATTCATTAGTCCGCATGAGGCGCTCGGCAATTTCCGCAGGTAAGATATTCAAAAGTAATTGTTCTGACTTTTCTTTTTCTTGGCGCAGTTCTCCAGTTCTTTGCTCCACTCTAAATTCCAACTCTTCATTTGCCAAATGGAGGGCATCTAGAGAATCCTTCAGTTGTTTTGTCATGCCGTTAAAAACGTTGGCTAATTGGCCAAGTTCAATGATGGAACTAACCTCCACTTGTTGGTTGAGATTGCCCGCAGCGATCGCTTCCGAAGCACTGGTGATCCGCTCCACAGGACGGATAATCCGGCGAGCGGTCAGGATACCCAACAAAATTGCCAAAATCAAAGTTGCTAAACAGAGCAGGATTGTAGTCTGAGTATTGGCATTAATCTGATTCATAAAGTCTGCTTCTGGAATAGTCACCACCACCAACCAGTCAATACCTTTACTATCTCGAAAAGGATCGACTTGGACGAAATAATTTTTACCATCGACGGTAAATTTCAGTTGATGAGATGCTTGGATATTTTGAAAATCATGAAACTGCTCTAGCAAAGCTTGACTTGCTTTTTGGGTGATGGCATTGCTACTATTGGCTACCTTGAGTCGTTCAACTCGTTGCTCTGGCAGTTCGACAACCTTTTCTGGGTAATTTTTAAAGGGCTTTTCCTCTGTAGAGGTGGCAATCATTTCTCCAGAACGTTCCAGAATAAAACTTTGCCCAGTTTTACCGATTTTGAGTTTGCTTAAAAAATCCCCAAACATTACCAGATTTAAGTTTGTCATCCACACTCCTTGGAGAGCTCCAGTCTTGGTATATATGGGTTTGCCAGCCGCAATATATAAGGATTCACCTGTAATGTGGGGATACACTGTTCCCCAAACACCTTGCTTTTGCTGGACGGGAATTTTATAGTAGGGGCGTTGGCGGGGGTCCCAATTAGGTTTCCCGGCGTTGGTAATTTCCCGGCGTTCCCCCTCTGGACTGGTGGTATAGGTAGTCAAAGTGTGGTTATTTTCTACCTCCGAAGCACGGATGACGATCGCGCCATCCTCCTGCCGTTCAGCACCAAAAAACTCCTGATTGGCGCTAACAAAACCTGTGGCAGCAACATGGGGAAAGGCGGAGAGTTGTCGCCATAGAAACTTCTCTACATCTCTCCCATTATTAAGATCGATGCGGTTTTGGCTCAGAGTTGCATCATAGCTTTCAAAGCATTGAAAGGGAATAGCAACCAGATCACTTAGATTTTCCTTGATGCGCTCGTTAATATCATTCTCCAACTGAGTAGCTACATCATTTACTGCTTTTTGACCGTTTCTATAGGAAAGATAACCAACAACAGCCACTGCTCCAACTGTTTGGACAACAAATGGAACAATTAGCATTATTTGTAGGGAAATTTTTGTGAAAAGTCTAGGTGATAAGGGCATCCTTGATTTACCAAGCATAGTGACTTCTCCCGACATTGATACCTAAGATAAGTTAATCAGAATTTAATTTGCATGCGCCTACACCCTACACCTCATACTCTACAACCCTTTCGACAATTTCAACATACAATTTATTGCTCTTGGGTCACTCTGATGGGAGTATAATAGCCGAAAACGACCCAAACTCAGTTGCTGTCTATGGATGAAGCCCGCCCATCTCTACCCACCATCAATTTTATTTATGAATATTGTGCCTCCTGGGGGGGTGACAAACCGCCGGAAACCCATAGTTAGTAAGGATTGAGTTAACTTGTGGTAAAAAAAGATAGGCAACAGAATTGTTAAACGCTTGCTTATCCAAAAAAATAATGATACGAAGATTCTACCCGACTCATTTACAAAAATACCTGACGCCATCTCAGCTTTTGATGATAACAACCAAGTATCCTTGATGAAATCTGAAAAACAAGTGAAATTAGAACGGCTATCCCGAGTATTTCCCTGTCTAATTACAGCCGAAAGTCGGCGACGTAAATTACAAAAGTTTTTAGATTTGCCGAACTTAACGATCGAATTAATTTGGTTCCCATTAATTACTGAACTGATTGGTTGACCACTTATTGCCGTGTTGGTCAAAGCTTATCAATATCAATCGAGCTCAGTCAATGGGTGTATTAATCTCTTCATGGTTAGTTAGCTTAATCTGGAAGCGAAGAGCAATTCCATTATACTGGTCATTGTTGCCCAATTTGGGCAGCAGCAACTTCGAGGAACAAACTACAAATCTACGGCAAATTTTACCATTCTTTTCAGAAGATAAAGTCATCGTTTTAGGAAACCGGGAATTTTGCGAGTTCGACTTAGGAAACTGGCTGAAGGAAAAGGGTGTGTTTTTTGGTTTAATTAAGACTCAAGAGGAATCATTGTATCGAAATAAAACATTTATTTTGGTAACGGTTAGATGAATTAGGAATCCTGCTGTGGAATCTCTTGATATTGTCAAGGTAAAAGAGTGAGAAAAACTAAACCTGCAACTGGATTTGATGTTGCTTGTAAGTGGAAAAGAAAATCTGGGGCATGGCAGGTTGATGAAGCGTGGTTTATTCTCACAGGTTTAGGGTCATTGCCGGCAGCGATTCCCTACGGGATAGCTTCGCTTCACGATGCTTACAAGCAACGGATGGGCATTGAAGAAATGTTTCGAGATTGTCAAACAGGAGGCTACGATCGGGAAAGAACTAGCTTAAAAGGCAACCGATTGATTAACATAATTATGTTCGTGACACTCGCCTACAGTTTGGCAATATTTGAAGGCATTGAAATTCGGAAAAAGCAGGCATGAAAATATGTATTTCGGCGTCAATAACCTAAAAAAAATATCGAATACGGAGTACATTTGGTGTTGGCGCCAGATGGAGAAAAGTGGGTTAATTATCTCGAACAATATTCTTCTGAGGTGGAACAGTTAATCAAGTTAACTCGAAATAAACGCTGTTTTTATCCACAAGGTATGCGGGCTGCAACCCTGATTCGGTCTATCTCCTAAGCCTCTTTGTCACCCCCCTAGGGGTTTTCAACCTCGATTCTCCATCCTGTCGCACAGAATTTATTCTGGCTACTGAATTCTGGATTATTCTGTAAACTGATAGCGATCGTCACCCTAATTGGAGTGGCTGGAAGTTAGGCGTTTGAGTGCGAATTTCCTAATGGTAGTGCTGGCATTAATGACTATGGCACCGCGCTGTGGTTGACGGGAATGTTGATGAGCACGATCGCCTCTGATTACTTTCCGAAAACAGCCCAAGGGCAGGTGCTTTGTTTTTTCCTGGCGTTGTGTGCGATCGGCGTATGTGGTTATTTGACAGCAGCGCTGACCACATTTTTTGTGAGTCAGGATGCTGAGAGCGATCGAGCAGAAATAGCGGCTACAGAACAATTCAAGCTGTGGAAACAGAAATTACTGCACTGCCAAGGTTCAAGCCTGCTTGACGAAAAGGTTTAGGCCTGTGAATTGCTGACCTTGGATTTGAGCATGAAGTCGATCGCTCTCGATGCGATACTAGAGAAACGATGATGTCTGTCCAATTATAGATAACCTTTTACTCTAAACTATTCCAACCGAGAGATGATATTTAAAATTTGTAATTTTACTATAAAAATACCCTTTAACCACTAAAATAAAAAGCCTTTAAAAGGATGGTAAAAACAAGCCAAATAAATTCATGATAGGGGATAAAAAAAACTCGACGCAGGATAAATTCCATATTTAACTGTTCAAAACGTTAACAGTTTTTATATGATTTAGTGGCTAAATTTCTAGGACTTTGATCCACTGTGGATAATTAAATCAATGTCATCTCCACTCCTGACTTGCATTTAATTCGAGTTTTTTATGATCCTTGTCCTCTAAAGCTTGTAGTATCGTTCCCGAAAAGGCTCGCAGTATTGAAGGTTAACCTGGTCCTATTTATTAGATTGACACGAGAAACTCATGGAAAACACATTGTTCGATCGCACATTCCGCGACAGCGAAGGCAACATTGTTATAGCTCAGCCGCCAAATCTACCACTGAGTGTGGGGATTGTAGCTAGTTTATTAAAGCTCATTGTTACAACAGGGCAAATTAATTTAGCGTTGGATATAGTAGCCTTTGGCTCTTTGTTTACTTGGGCTTGGGAAGAATTATTTCAAGGCGTTAATTACTTTCGTAGAGCATTAGGTCTGATTGCGCTTGTTGGTCTGATTGCGTGGAAACTTCAATAATTAGGTAAGCATAAATCAAATCAATAAGGTATAGCAAAACCTTTAATCAGGCGGATGAGGAACGGTGGAGAGGTTGACAGGCTGTAAAGGACAATCCAAAAATTAACACCAATCGGATGTGGGAACACCTGAACAATGCTCAACTCATTCGCTACCTGCTAGTCTTTGCGCTTGGCTGGGCGATCGTGCAGGCGTTAGCATATTTTGAAACGGTTCTGATTGTTTTTATTTTTGCAGCTATTCTCGCCTTTCTGCTGAACTCTCCAGTCAAATTTGTATCTCATTTCACCCCTCGTTGCGTAGGGGTAGTGCTGGTGTTTTTACTGGCTTTGTAGCTTCTAGGTGGGTTAATGGCAACGTAAGGATTAGCTACCCTTTCCCAAGCAAAGCATTTATTAGAACAGGCTCCTCAATTTTTAGTCTAGGCGATCGCACTGTTGGAAACACTTCAATCGTTTCTGCTAAAGCGCAATATTACGATCGATTTCAGCACCTTTGAGGCACAACTGCGCCAACAAGTCCTCGGCATCATTGGCATGGGTTTTTCCACAGTGCCAAATCTGTTATTGAATTTGCTAGATGTGATTGTGATTGCGGTGGTTAGTTTCTTTAGGCTGCTAGATGGTAGACGACTAGGGAATCTGATTGTGAGGCTCTTTCCACCAGGCTTACGCGATGATTTGATACGCGCAATTCAAAATAATTTTCTCGGTTTCTTTTGAGGTCGGTTGCTGTTATCAATCTTTTTCGGCATCTCTACCTTTGTGGTGTTTATTTTGCGGGATATTTCCAATGCGCTGGTTATGGCTGCAGTCGCAGGCGCATTTGGCCTGATTCCCGGTATTGGCGCAACGATTGGGATTAGCCTAATCAGCCTGATTATTCTGCCTCAAGGAATTATGCTCAGTTTGAAAGTTTTAGTGGGTTGCATTGTTTTACAGCAGGTTGAAGAAAACTTACTTATGCCCCGTATTATATTATGCAAGGCTCCATTAATATAAATCCAGTCATTATGTTCTTTGCGCTATTAGTGGGGGCGCGAGTCGCTGGATTGGTCGGAGTTTTTCTGTCGCTCCCGATCGCGGGCGTGGTGATCGGCATCCTGGATATTGATGAAATACGTGGGGAAAAGACAGAACAACCTTCTGGTTGATGTTGAAGCTAGTTGTGGTGAGGTTTCGGTTAAGATATTTTGTTTTAAATCTCTGGGAGAGCAATTATGAAAGGTTTAAAGGGAAAAAACGCACTCATTACTGGAGCGAGTTCAGGCATTGGGCAGGCGATCGCCATTCGTCTCGCTCAAGAAGGTTGCAACATTGCCGTTAACTATCGCAAAAGCTTAGAAGAAGCAGAAGATACTGAAGAAATCGCTCTGCAAAAAGCCTGCGGACAAGCATCCGAATGCGGGGTGGAAACGCTATTAGTTCAGGGAGATGTCTCCAAAGAAGACGACATCCTTCGTATGGTGAATAGTGTCATTGATAGATTTGGTAGTCTGGATATCCTGATTAATAATGCTGGGATTCAAACAGAAAGCGCATCCCATGAAGTGCCAACTGATGAATTCGATCGCGTGATGGCAGTCAATTTGCGAGGTGCATATCTCTGTGCGCGGGAAACTATTAAGCATCTGTTAGAGCAGCAGCGCTCTGGGGTGATTATCAATATTTCGAGTGTGCATGAAGTCATTCCCCGCCCGATGTATATCAGCTATTCCATCAGCAAAGGCGGCATGGGAAATCTGACTAAAACCCTAGCGTTGGAATACGCAAACCGAGGCATCCGCGTCAATGCTATTGCGCCCGGTGCAACAATTACACCGATTAATGAAAGCTGGACTGACAATCCAGAACAAAAGGCAGTGGTTGAAAGCCATATCCCAATGGGGCGGGCAGGCACATCGGAGGAAATGGCTGCAGCAGCGGCATTTCTGGCATCAGATGAAGCGGCTTACATTACGGGACAAACGCTCTATATTGATGGTGGATTGACCCTCTATGCTGACTTTCGCGAATCTTGGTCTGCCTAAATTAACTGGGAGATAACTATGGGGAGGAAATAGGTGATCGCTGTCATTTTACCTAAACAAGGATTTTTTTGGGCGATCGCTTTCTTTACTCACCGGACACTAGACTAAACCGCATTCAGGTCTCAGGCAGATATGATTGAACGTGGCAGCCAGGAAGGTATTGCGGACGAGTTAGACCGCAAACATCTCAAGTAGTGGTATCTTGCTGCGTAACAATCAAATAATTCATTGGGGCGATGAACTTGACAGAGAAAAATCATCGATCGCGCTGACGTGACTACGCTCCAAAAATCAATAGTTTCTGCTATTAATGTAAGTCATGAAATTAATTAATTATTTTAACATTTTATTCTGATTTGGGAGCGATTTCCTGGGCGGATTTTTCCGACTTTTGCCCTTTTTTCGTGGGCATAAAATGGTATTTTCCAGCGCCAAGACGCTGTGAGCTATAGATGCCAGCATCACCTGAAAAAAGGTAGCTCATCACACAAGCGATCGCCACAAACACCCCAGATTCTAGTCCAAAAAGTTCAATTCCCATTAAAGTTGCAGCGATCGGTGTATTGGCAGCGCCACCAAAGACTCCAACAAATCCCATTCCTGCCAATAAAGGTGCTGGTAATCCCAAGATTAATGACAAAGCATTGCCTAATGTGGCGCCAATAAAAAATAGAGGAGTAACTTCACCGCCCTTAAAACCAGCCCCTAATGTCAACGCCGTTAAACCTATTTTTGCCGCAAAATCCCAAGGCGGTAACTGAGTGTAAAACGCATCGACAATGGTAGGAATACCAAGACCGATATACTTAGTTGAGCCGATCGCCCAAACAGTCAAGGCGACAATAACACCGCCGATTGCCGGGCGTAAAGGAGGGTAGGAAATCTGAGCTTTAAAGAAGTGGCTAATTTGATGAGTTAGTTTCGCAAAAATCATCGCTATAATGCCGAAAATTATGCCAGCTATAATTGCATAAACTAGCCCCATTGGAGTTATGCTTGGTACAAGCGGAGCGTGGCGGTATGGGGTGTGATGCAACCCCAGATTTAAGGTAATGCGATCGCCCACCACTGCTGCAACTAAACAGGGAAAAAGAGCATTGTGGTTAATCGTACCAATCGCTAAAACCTCTAAACCAAAGATAGTTCCAGCTAAGGGAGTTCCAAAAACCGAAGCAAATCCTCCACTAATCCCCGCCATTAATAAAGTTCGGCGCTCCCTGGGTTTAAAGTCGAATATTTTAGTCAACTGATCGGCAAGGGATGCCGCTATTTGTAGGGCTGTCCCTTCCCGACCTGCTGAACCTCCAAATAAATGGGTTAAATTTGTCCCTAACAGCACCATAGGAGCCATTCGTAAGGGAATAATGCTTTGGGGATGATGAATCTTTTCGAGTAAAAGATTATTTCCGGCTTCTACTTTTTTGCCATATTTATGATAAATCCAACCGCTGAAGAATCCACCTAGGGGTAGTAAGGCGATCGCCCATAAATGAGATTCTCGCCAATTGGTTGCCCATTCTAAAGATGCGAGGAGAGCGGCGGAACCAAGGCCGGAAAGCATACCAACGATACAAGAAATAATGAACCACTTGCTGAGTTGCAGAATGACTGTGAACTGCTCAAGTTGAGGGAGACTTTTCATAAGGAAGGATTCTTTTGGATAAATTTAGGCTCGTTGCGATCGAGCCTAAATCGGCGTTAATTATTGCCTGATTATGAACCGCAGAGGGCGCAGAGGACGCAGAGAGGGGAGAAGAGTATCAAGGGGAGATAAAACCCATATTTGGGATTACTTGTAACTAGATTCCACCAAGATGACAGGAATAGGACTGGTTTCTAAGACGGCTTGAGAAACAGAACCTACTAGCACTTCTTCCCAAGGTTGATGCCCTCGTTTTCCGATCGCAATATATGTCACTTGCCGAGCTTGCGCCACGCGGATAATCTCCTCTGGAACTGTACCCGAAAGACTCAGGAACTCATAGCGAATATCTGATAATATTCGTTGTGCTTGTTGTTGTAATTGTAAGTTGGTGCTTTTATCCCCCAGATTATCTACATACAAAACAATCACATCTCCATCACTGCGCCGAGCTAAGTCTGCGGTCTTAGTTAAAACATCTGTTGTTAGAGGGGAAGCGTCTACTGCTGCGAGAAAAACTGGACGACCGGAAATAGCTACTTTGGTCGGGTCAACTTCGCCTTTTTCTAATAGTTTGGGAGCAAAGGTAGGAATTGCCCAAGCACCCAAGGGAGCGGTTACTAAAATAGAGAGAGCTGCGATCGCCAAAATCGTCTCGCCACCAGCAATGCCCTGAGCTAGGGGAATCGCCCCTATCGCCGCCTGTACCGTTGCCTTAGCGGAGTTTCCTGCTAGCAAAAACAGCCGTTCTTTCCCAGTCCAATTACTACCTAAAGTGGAAAGATACAAACCGAGCGATCGCCCAATCAGAGTCCCGATCGCCAACACCAACAGACCAACCAGCAAGGTATTGCCTAATACATTAAGTTGAATACTGGCTCCCAGCAGCACAAACAAAATAATTTCCGCGATCGTCCACAAACTGTCAAAGCCACCCCGCAATCTTCGTGCTAAAGCCGCATCCAACTCAATCAGGAAAAACCCCGCCGCCATGACAGCCAAATAGCCAGAGAAAACCGGAATATGTTCGGCTGATACTACCAGCCCTAGGGCAAAGCCAGCAGCCACTAGGGAGTCCTGAACCGCAGTTTGAGTCCAGTTTTGCTTGACTAATAGTGACACCAAAATTCGAGCAGTCACCCATCCCAACAGCACCCCCAAGGTAATTTGGATGAGGATTTGAAATGGCAGCAATTGCAGAGGGCTGAGGGTGATTCCTAGTAAGGTAATGGCTGTAGCTTTCCCTTGGGACAGAAATGCTAGCAGTAGGCTAAACACCAGCAAAAGCAATACATCTGACAAGGCACTTCCAGTCAGAATCGCATCGGGAATTCCTTTTTTTACTCCCCAACCTAGACTTTTTAACCGCAGCATTCCGGGAACAATTACTGCTGGAGATTCCGCGCCAATGATGCAGCCTAGCAGTAGCCCCGTCAAAAAATCAAACTGAAGTAGCCACATCCCAGCGACAGCAATAGAGATGCCCTCGCAAGCCGCAGGCAGAAAGCCTAATCGCAGCGCCACGGTTCCCTGTTGGGATAGCTTTTCGCGATCGAGTCCTAACCCCGCCTTCATCAAAATCACCATCACGGCAATGGTGCGAAGGGAATTCGCAGCGCCCAAAACCTCTGGGCTAATCACATTCCCCAGTTGCGGGCCTAATAAAATGCCCACCAGCACCATACCTACCAGTGCTGGAGCTTTCAGCCGTCGAGCAATCTGCCCGACAAAAAAGCCCATTAATAAAATCCAGATAATACTTTCTAACATCACGCCACCTTGAAGCTGAATCGATGAAGGTGACTTGTAGGGGAAAGATCGATCGAGGCATCCGCACCATCCTACCCTTCCGCCACAAGTCGGAACAGTAGGAGCCATCAGCCTTTTAAACGTTATGAAGATTATTAATAACGAAGGGCGGTTTCGGCGAGCTCCATCGCCATCATTACTTTTATACCACTATTGAAGCTGATCTTCCATTTCCGTGCCCCTTCCCTAAAGCAGATCGCAAATTGAGCTTTTCCGATTCATTGTTCCCAGCTAGGATGCGTCAAATCTGGGCGATTATTTATAGCTATTTCTATGGCCCTGCCATTGGAAATATTGTGATTGAGCGACTGATTGTGCCGAGTCAGGGCGGCCAAACAGATGAGGCTACAGTCAAAAATGCGATCGCGCCTGCACCAACTGCTATAGAGGCGATCGAGTCGCTAGCTGCGGGTAGCCCCTATCTGCTGGGCAGCGAAGCGAGCATTGCTAATTTCTACGTGATTCCCATCTTTATCTACATTTCCCAAACTCCAGATTTTGAAGTGATTACCCCTCAAACGCCGAAACTGCGGACATGGTGGGAGAAAATGAGTTAGTTGCCCAGCATCAAAAAAGTGTGTCTAAGTGCAATCTAATTGGCAGCAGGAAACCAGAGGAATAGAACTCGAACAGATGTAATCTTTGGCATCTAAATGTTGACCTAATTTGGGGACTGAATTCTCTCCGAGAAGCGATGGCATCACCATTTGGATCGTCTTTATCTAGGATTTTGGCATCAAATTTATTGGTGAGTCAGAATGCCGAGAATGAGGAAGCAGAACTAGCGGGTGCAAAATCAATTCAAGCCGTGTCGGTACAAATTACCGCAATGGGAACTGATATTCAAGCCTGTTTCAGGAGGAGATTTAGACCTGTTACTTGCTAACCTGTTAAAGGCTGAGGCTGCCTCTATACTTGCAAGATTGCTTGCGCGGCCTTATAAATAAGGGAGAAAATCTTGTCTCAACAACCAGTCCTCAAGAAAATCAGAAACGATGTCCAACGAAGCGTCTGACCGTCTTAAACAAAATTCTGAAAAAATTATGGGGATGTGGGAGAAGCGGGCGCGTGAGGAAGTTGGTGCATCAACGCATCAAAATTCTCTTGTCTTGCAAAATTCCCTACCTCTGTACTTAAACCAACTGGTAGATGAACTCTCAAACAGAATTGACAGGACACCTGCCCGAATCACAGCCGACGAGGTAGAAAGCACCCGGATTGGCAAGCTGCATGGGCATGAACGGGCGGGGTATGCTGACTACTCTATCACTCAACTCATTTTCGAGTATCACCTCCTCCGTCAAGTAATATTTCAAGTTTTAGAAGAAGAAGCACCTTTAGGAGTGCGGGATCGAGACATTATTATCGGCTCCATTGAGCAAGCCGTTAATGACGCGGCCACTCAATTCTCCGAAACGCTGCGAGATATTCAAGAACTATTTATGGTGACGCTAACTCACGACCTCAGAAATCCCATCAATGTCGTAAAAATGGGAACTCAACTGACTCTGCGGCGGCTGGAACGAGGAGATACCCACATGGATGTGGCCGCGAGGATGCTCGGTGCGATCAATCGGCTGGATTCGATGATTCAAAATCTGCTTGATGCAAGTCGGCTGCGGGCAGGGCAGAGCTTAAAGATTGAACTTGAAGAATGCGATTTTGAGATGCTAGTCCAAGAGGTGGTAGAAGATTTGACCTTCGCCTATGGAGAGCGGTTTGTTGTGGTTTCTGACCCTGATATCTGGGCTTTTTGCAGCCGTAAAGAAATACGGCGGGTGATTGAAAATTTAGCAATTAACGCTGTGAAATATGGTGCGCCTAGTACGCCGATTACACTCACACTCCAGCAAACTGAAACGCAGATCAGCCTTACTATCCATAATGAAGGCGATCCGATCGCCCTTGACGCTCAATCCATCCTATTTCAACAATTTCGTCGAACCATTTCTGCCGAGGAGCAAACCGGCTGGGGATTAGGATTATTTTTAGCAAAAAATATTACTGAGGCGCATAAAGGGAAACTGGAAGTTAAAAGTGCAGAGGGCAAGGGGACAAGCTTCATCATTAAGTTGCCTAAGGTTCTTCTTTAGTTCGAGGCATTAAGACTAAAAATAAAAATAAGGTATAACATAATGAATCCACCATTAACATTTCCGAGCTCACCCACAGATCTGGAACTTCAGCAGACGCACTCTACAACCGCAGGATTAAGCCGTCAAGATGAAAAACAACGCCTGAGCGAGTACGGCGCAAACAGCCTCAAGCAAAAACACAAATCGACCGCATTGATACTGTTGCTTAATCTGTTCAAGAGTCCGATTATCTTGATTCTAATTTTTGCTGCGATCCGATCGATTTTTCTTCAATAGGCGGCAGATGCCATATTTTGGGACGCTCGTCATTATCAGCGAGTTATTAGGGTTTTGGCAAGAGGGCGGACTCTCGAACGCCGCCGAAAAATTATTGACATTAGTGCAAGTTAAAGCAACTGTTTTGAGCAATGGTCACAATTGAGTCAGGTTATGTAAATCCACTCGATTTGATGGCAATGCTGGCGACCATTGGAGTGACAATAATCCTTCGCTGGACACCTTTGGCAGCGCTGCTCGGATTTCAAACGTTACCGTTGAGTTTTGTGCTGTGGGGGCGATCGTGGTGTTTTACGTTGCTGCTGCCGAGAATGTGAAACGAGGGTTTTACAGTCGCCTAAAATTTGAGTCGTCAAGGCGCAACACTTATCGGTTAAAGCATTAGATATCAAATGAGTTTTAGCTAGGGCATTTTGGGCTGCATAAAAATTAGGTTTTACCTTCTCTACCTAATTTTCAGGTCTTATGCTACTGGGGACGTTTAACCCCGCCTTTCCGTTTAACTTGAAATCCATACAAATAGATTTCAGGCATATTAATTCGTCCATCAGAACGACTTTCTACAATTCCAAGTTGAAGTAAATATTGCAAAATTCCTTCAGGGTTAGTTACAGGTGGTTGTTTTTCAGGACTCCATGTGGTGGACTTTACCGCCTCTAAAAATATTCCCTTGGACATGGGAGCTGTCAGACTGACTAAGCTCGTCTTGAGAGATTCTAACCAAGGATACTCTTCTTGTAATTCCCTAATTCTATCATTGGAAGTATCCATTAAAGCCCCCTGTAAGTCAGACGGTTGCAAAAGTAATTCATTTTGTTCAACAAGAAAGAGCTGTGACATTCGACGTTCTGCGGCTAAGGCAAACAACTTGAGAAAAGAACGTGGCGCAATTCGACCACCAGCATCCTGAAGGTGATTGGGAATCCAGCGATAGGTAATTCCTTTTTTAGCATTAGCCCCCATATACTTACCAATCATCCTTTCGATTAGTTCTTCAAACAATTTTTCATTTGATGTTGCAGTCCAACCCAAGCCAGTTTTGTTTTCAATAATCAACTCTGGGATATTTTGCAAATATTCTGTCATTTCATTACCAGAGTTCGCAAGTCGTTTGACCAAAAGTTGGTAAAGCCATGAATGTTTCCATTCCAATCGAAATTGATGGGCTTGCAGTTTGGAAGCATCAGGAAAACTCAAAAAATCCTCTCGAAATAGATCGGTACGCAAAAAGATTTTGGGTCGTATTCTCTCCCAACGTCGCCACCGATCGAGCCACAAAGCTAAAAGTTCACGAATTGGACTTGCTAAGGCAGTATAGGAAGCAACTAATCGATCTAACTCATCATAAGTGACAAATAACCAATCATCTGCTTCAATGAGTTTTTGATCTAATTTATCTAAGACAGAATTTAAATTTTCAAGATTTTGATTGACAATAGGTTGCCAAATTGATAAGTGAGATAAGTCATCTCTAAGAATGTTGGCTATTTTTGTCTCTATTTGTTCAATAAGAAAATCTTTGAACTTAAAATCTTCTTGCTGTAATAACCCCCCTAAAATTAAACCAATCCAGAAGCTTCGCCATTCAATATTTTTAGCCTTATCCATTTGCCTTTCAACACTCTCTGGCGTTGGAAATCGCTTTTCTGCTGTGCGAGTCCTTCCAAAGCCAGCTATCCACGTCGTTTTGCTTAAGTCAGGCAAGGATCTAATTTCCAAACTTTCAACCAAAGATTCTCGTCCTGAAGGGATTGCGAGTAAACGGAATAATTCGGTTTTTCCTACTCCACGACCTCCTAGTATTAATAATGTATTTCGTTCTAAAGCAAGACGATAATCTGGTATAGGCAAAAAGTTTTTTAAGAATTTCTCCTGATTATCGCTTTCGTGTTCAGCCGTCCCCAGACCAGGGGCAATATCCCTTATTAATTCGAGTAGCTTTTGTTTATTAAATTCACTCATAGTTCTAATGGCTCCACATTTTTTTATTCACGTCCAAAAAGTATACATAATTTTTCTGCAATATCCCGATAAGGAGAATTAGTCATTATCGTTACGAGGTCTGACAGTCTATTTGATTCTTCTGGAGTTGAGTTGCGAGAAAATAGAGCTATGTCTCCGCGTAGGCTCTCCTGATACGGGACAACAACAGGAAAAAATGGTGCTTCTCTATCGTTAGTATTAGGGACAGTTTCATTTTCAGAGTAATAATTTTCTTGAAAAACGCTGTAGGCTTGGTCCCGAAATTCTGTCAATTCTATTTCTCGTCCTGATATTCCGAGCGCTGGAGCCATCGAATGTACAAGAATCAACGGCAAACGCTCCTCAACTCCAGGACTTGCTAAATGGCGAATAACATGGGTTAGTCCAGCCCAACTTTGGCGTGATTGAGTTCCAAAGATGACCGCTGCATGGGAGAGAGCGGTAATCGCCAAGCCACCAATATCGTGAAAACCAGCCCGCGCATCCATCAAAATAAAATCTAATGGTTTTGCTTCGTTGTTTAATTCCCTTAACATATCCACCATTGTACTTTGCAGTTCACCATCCACAAGGTTTTGAAAGTCCAATCTGGCTAATTTTTCCAAGTAATTTTTATCTATCGTCCCCGCCGGAAGTAACTGGATGATTCCGCCCTGCTCTCCTAGCAAAGTCGGCTCATTAATGCTTATCAGATGAGTACGCAGTTTCCAATCATTTTCTTGAATCTTCTTTTCCAATAAATAATCAATTACCCCTAGATTATTGGAGTTATCTCGTGAAAAAATTGTAGCCAAGCCTGGTGCTTCTAAATCGAGGTCAACTATGGCAACTCGATGACCGTTACGGGCTAAACTCAATGCAGTAGCAACCAGGGTACTGGTTCGTCCTACACCTCCTTTGAAAGAGAAAAAAGATACGATCGCAGGCTTATGCTTTTGATAGACTAAATCTTCTGGCCAAGGTGGTGTACCTATGTTCTGATTTGTCCATGCCTGTTTAGCAATGTGACGCTCAAGAATATACCAGCGAGGCACTGATTCATCATCCCAAGATGCTAGAACTCTTTCATTCTTAATAGTATCAATTAAAGCTTTATAACCGTCTTTTTTTACGGGCAGCCAAATATCATTTCCATAGTAACTTCCAAGTTTTGTAGATAAAGAGGTATTAAGATAATTGGTTTCTGATTCTGCAATGCTAATGTTTTCTAAGGCTTCCAGAAAAAGCCTTATTTTTCCTTTAATATCACGAATAATTGTCACAGAATCAAGCTTAGGTACGAGTGAATTAATAATGCTTTGTTCCCTAAAGCATTCCCGCACTCGCTCGAAAGTTTCACCAAAAGAGATTGTCATTTTTTAAATATCCTGGCTAGAAATTGAGCCATTTAGCACTAATTTGGTGATTATTTCTCGGTAAATTTCTTCTGCACGTTGAACGGCAGTTGTTGCGTCAGCTTCAGCCCAAACTCCAGATTTGGAATATCTCCTCTCTGGATGATTTTGAGCTAGAACACTACCAGCTATTCGTGAAGTAGGAAGTTGCCTATCCAGAATAGGATAGAGAACCCGCAAGCGTTCCATTGCCCTTCCTTCAAGTTCAGTGAGGTCATGTCCATATTTTTTTACTGCGCCTCGATCGTGCTTAAAGTGTTGCTCGACAAGAACTTTAAAACAACATTCTACAACATAACCTGCTAGGTAAACGGCGTTGTCCCACCGTTGCTCTACCAAAAGAAGTTGGGCGTCCTGTAAATGGCGACCTGCTGAGTTGGAAAAGGACTCTTGCATTTTTTACTTGCTCCAGAATAATTGAAAATAAAGTTATGGTATGGCGAAAAGGGCTAGCGAGCAATCTCAAGCGGTAGATTTTAGCCGCAAACCCGGAAAATACTTGTTGATGGCAACCCTGGCGATCGTAGGAGTGACAATCATCATGCCCTGGACACCTTTAGGAACCCTGTTCGGATTTCGCTCGTTGCCGTTGAGTTTTATACTGGTTCTGGGGGCGATAGTGGTGTTCTACTTTAGTGCGGTCGAGAATGTAAAAGGAGTGTTTTACAGCCGCGTACAGTTTTAGTTGTCAAGGCGAAGCAGTTATGACTTTGGACAACTGAGAAATGTAACGGTAATCTTCTACACGTATAGTATTTTTAGCCTCATTTAAATTAAATTTCATTGTGTTATGCTAATATATCGAGGCTGATTCTTGACGCGATCGATCCAAGTTTGAATTGCCGGAAATCTCGTTAAATCAAATCCGCCCTCACCAGCAACGTGAGTGTAAGCAAATAAACCGATGTCAGCAATAGTATAGCGATCGCCCGCAAAAAACTCATTTTCTGCTAAATGCTGTTCCATCACCCGCAAAGCAGCATAACCCGGTGCTTGTTTTTGTTGAAGTGCTTCCTGATATTCTTCTGCTTTCCCTGTCATATACCAAAAACGAGAAGTAGCAATAAAAGGTTCGTGACTGTACTGTTCAAAAAACAACCACTGCATGACTTGAGCGCGTTCAAATTTATCCGTGGGGAAAAACTCAGTTTCTTCGCTCAAGTAAAACATAATCGCATTGGATTCAAACAGAAATTTACCCGGTGCGATTTCTAACACCGGAATGCGGCCATTGGGATTTTTGACCAAAAACTCAGGTGTGCGGCTTTTTCCTTGGAGAATATCAATTTCTGTGCGATCGAAGGGAATATTAAGTAGAGTTAAAAGCAAGCGAACTTTATAGCAATTGCCCGAGGGTGAATACTCGTAAAGTTTAAACATAAGTATTTTGTTTAATATGCCGTAGAGAACATAGAGGACGCAGAGTTAAGAAAAAGAGAGACAGATAGATAGAAGTTCACCAATTATAATTGTAGCATTATTTGCGGCTAATGTCAGCATTGCTACGTTCAGAAGTAATAGAGGTAATACCCAATCCTAGGTGGCTACAACTCATAAATATTAGCCCGGGCAGGCGGGCTTTGGTTGACAGGAAAACCCTTGATTTACGCTTCAATAGAGACTATCCCAAATCGCCTATTGGCAAGTTTTTATAAAATTGCTGCCGCCTGTGTAGGTTTAGAGCCTGAATAGGTGATTTTTTGGGCCGGTTCAGCAACGACCGAATCCCTGCAAAATCTGCCTGGTTCGCCACTGGTTGTCGAATATGCACCGCAATTGGAATTGCTAGAAAAAAGCTGAACTACCTATTAACTCTTGTGCGAGGAATATTACACGGGAATCTTTAACTAATGGCGTGCCGATGGCAGCAATTCCTTCCTATTTCCAATGATCCACCACGGGTAGCGGCACGTATAGTTGGGTCAGGATGTGGTGAAGCTGTACCTCTCAAGCAGTTAAATGTGTCTAAGCTAAGAACTGCTATTCACAACGTCTTGGCAGAAGATTCTTATCAAAGGAACGCGCTCAGGTTACAATAGGGAATTAACAAAGCAGGGGGGAAGAGCAGAGCAACTGATATTATTGAACAGATAGTATCTATAGGGAAGCCTGTGTTAAGATATGAGACACAACTCAATTTGGGATAATTGAGCAATTGCATAGATGTAGATAAAATTTGAAATCCGAGAAAATTAAAATGAAATCTTTGAGCAGAAAACTTGGTTTGGTAGAAATGTGGATGGCGCTAGGCCATGAGGTGGGAGGTGGACTAATTGTAAATGTTGTCTATCTGGAAGGGATTTTAACACCGGATGTTTTTCAACAAGCTCTTAAATTAGTCCAACAGCGTCATCCCATGCTCCAAGTTTACATTGTTGAGTGTGAGGATGGATTATATTTTCAATCGACAGGAATAACGGAAATTCCAGTACAAGTTATATACATACAAGATGAAAATGAAACCATTAAAATTGCTGAAAAAGAACTACATACAAAATTCACACCAGGCAAAAATCCTCTGTGTCGTTTAACTATTTTGTATTCTCATAAACATCAAAATACCTGTGAAATGATTATTACCTTTCATCATGGAATTGTAGATGGGATATCATGTATGCGCTTTATTGATGACCTGTTATTTTTTTATCAGCTAATTAATGAAGGAAAGAATATATCTCAAGTAGAATCACTAGAATTTATTCCTCCCATAGAAACTTTAATAAATTATAATATCCCCAGTCAAAATCCAAGGGAAAATCATCAACTCGCAAATGAACAACCAACTCTACCACCACAATTAATTATTGAACATCAAGCATCCGAAAACGAACGTTTTACTCGGATGCTACCGCGAATCCTTAGTCAAGAAAAGACTAAGATACTAATTGATAAATGCAAACAAGAAAAAACCACTGTGCATGGTGCTATGTGTGCGGCAATGCTATTCGCTGCTGGTAAATTACTATCAATAGATACACAGGTAAATTTCTCCTATGGTTTACCTGTAAATTTGAGAAAATATTGTGAGCCTGAAATCACAGACCAAAATCTAGGTTGTTTTATATCTGCGCTCGGTTTTAATCAGTTAATTGAGCCAAAGACATCTTTTTGGGATTTAGCTAGAGAATGTAAATGCCGAATACATGATTCTTTAATTAGCGGTGTCCATCTAACTCGACTACTACAAGGTAAATTACGTAATCTTGACATGGATACCATGAAGGAACTCGTGATTAAGTCTATGGTGAGTAAAGAAGATACTATGGGAAGAAATAATCTTTTTTCAATTTCCAATAGAGGCAAATTTCAATTTCGACATCAAGCCGATAAGCTAAAGGTTAAGAAATTATACTTTGCTACTCCTCACCATATTAGTGGTGATTGTTTTTGGTTAGATGTTCTCACGCTAAATGAGCAGTTATTTTGCAATTTTATTTATGTACAACCTGTAATAAGCGATCGAACAGCACAGTTATTTGCTGATGATGTGATGATAGTCATAGAAAAAGTGTGTATCAATCAAAATTCGACGTTAACCATGTTGTGTGAGTCAGTGACACACAATTAAATACTCTTAATTTTTGAAATTATTTGACAAAAATATAAGTTTAGTATACAATATTTATGTCAAAAGTTTTGTAAAACTCCAATAATATGAACTGGGACAATAACTCAATTGTAATTTATTCCAATTTTCCATTTCATGTAGAAGATTGGTCTCCTTTATCTGTGACTCAAGGTATTGGCGGAAGCGAGGAAGCGATCATTTACTTAAGTCAAGAATTCGTTAAGTTAGGCTACGCGGTTACTGTTTTTAATCGATGCGGTGATATGGAAGGGGAATATAATGGAGTAGTTTATCAGTCTGTTGATAAATTTAATCCCCAAGATAACTTTAATGTCTTAATCTTTCATCGGGCTTGGAAACAACCTATGCTAATGAAAGTGAAAGCCAGAAAAACTGCGGTGTGGATGCACGACAACCCGCAATTATTTCCTTCTGTAGAAGAGTTTCAGCGTTTAGAATTTCTGGCAAGTTTTGACAAACTTTTTATGTTGTCAAATTTTCATAAATCTCTGCTGCCAGACTGGATTCCTGAAGACAAGATTTTTTTAACAACCAATGGGATTAATCGGGAAGATTTCAACTTAACAGGAATTGCTAGAAATCCCAAGAGACTAATCTCGATTAGCGATTATACAAGAGGCATTGAAAATTTACTGACTCAATGGGATCAAGTTCTCAAAGAAGTGCCAGATGTTGAATTGCATATTTTTTATGGATGGCAAGGAGTTGATGCTTTAATTAATTCACCTTATCTTGATAGATTTCCAAAATTACCAGAGAAAAAAGAACGACTTTTACAACTTTTCGCTCAGAAAAATGTCTATGAACATGGCAGAATTGGACACAAAAAATTGGTGGAAGAATTATTCAAATCTGGCATCTGGGTTTATCCTTGTCATACTGCTGCGGAGATTTTCTGTATTAGTGCTTGGAAAGCGCAAGCTGCTGGTTGTGTTCCGGTGGTGACAACTTATGCAGGTTTAGATGAAACTGTGAAATCAGGTATCAGAATTAAGGGACCTGCTGGCGATGAGGAAACTAATAATGCTTTTATTGCAGCAGTGATAGACTTGCTAAAAAATCCTGAAAAACAAGAATCTTTAAGACAGGAAGCATTATATCTTAAAGATTCATTTGGCTGGGATAGAGTCGCTCAACAATGGCATCAGGAGTTTATCTCCGCTTAAATCAGGTAGAAAATAATGAATCCCGATCCGGCATTTTGGAGCTTGTCCAGGGTTCAGGTGATTCAGCAGACGCACCATACAACCGCAGGGTTAAGCCATCAAGATGGTAAACAAGTCCTGCTTATTTATCATTTTTTTGACGAAATGGATCGAAACCAGCCACTTCTGCCAGCGTATAAAGCGGGCGGCCCTTCACCTCTTCGTAAATACGCCCTATATACTGGCCCAAAATCCCAATACTAACCAACTGCACCGCACCCAAAAAGAAAACCGCCATAATCACAATTGTCAAACCAGTTAATGCCGAACCCGCAGAGAAAAGACGCCAATACAAAACCAAAAAAGCCATCAAAACAGACACGAAAGCCGAAAACAAACCCAAATAAATCGACAGTTGCAAAGGAACTTTTGAAAAAGACACTAAACCGTTCATCGCCAAAGCAAAAGATTTACTGAAGGTATACTTAACATCGCCAGCAAAACGCGGATCGCGTTCAAACTTAACCGCCGTTTGTTTAAAACCAATCCAAGCGCGCAGTCCCCGAATGTAGCGGTTGCGTTCAGGCATCGCATTGAGCACGTCCACCACGCACCTATCCATCAAACAAAAATCTCCCGTATCTATGGGAATATCAACATCAGCAAGATTCCGCAAAATGCGATAATACATATAAGCGGGCAACCGCTTAAACCAACCCTCTTGACGGCGGTGAGTGCGCTGAGCGTAAACAACTTGATAGCCCTGCCGCCACTGTTCTACCATATCTATAATTAGCTCTGGCGGGTCTTGCAAATCACCGTCCATGATGACTACAACTTTACCAGTAGAAAAGTTTAAACCAGCAGTTACAGCTATTTGATGACCGAAATTGCGAGCAAAACTAAGGTAGCAAATTCGCGAATCTTTTTCGTGCAATTCTCGCAAAAGTTCGAGAGAGCGATCGCGGCTACCATCATTAATTAAAATTAATTCTACTGGGCCGTCTAGCCGATCCATCACGGCACTAATTCGCCGATACAATTCAGCGAGATTTTCTTCTTCGTTATAGATGGGAATTATCAAGGAATATTTAGGTGCATTGTTCATCGCTGTTTCTATTTGTAAATCTGGTTTTAAAATGTCACATCAAAAAAATTATTTTTTTACAAACACGCTCAGCGGCTCCATCGACCATTTTTGTACGTAAGTTTGATTTTTGACAACCATGTCTTTTCCTTGTCTGCCGTCATTTTTGGTAGCAGAGTAAATTATCGCACAAGGGATAAAACTTTTGTAAGGTTCCGAGTTTAGTTTTTGCTTGACAACTGGATCTATAGTAGAAATATGTTCGATGCGGGGTGCTGGTTTTCCCGGCTCTGGAAACATTACCCACAAGGGATATTCCCAGACATTTTTAGCCCAAAATGACAGTCCTATATTCGTGCAGTTTTGAGATTTAACAAAATCTACTGCTGTATTGTAAGCAACCTCGATTTTCGGTCTGCTTGCAAAGTAAAGATCGTGTCTGCTGCTATTAAAAATGTTACCATCTCCCAGGAGAGGTTTCAATTGGTTGTGAAAACTCCAAGGAAGCGACATTAAAATCAGAATTGCGCTCAAATAATTGGCTATTTTATGATTTGATAATTGCGATACTGCTAATCCAAATATTGGCGAAAATAATACAAATATTGACAGGTGGTGGCGACCATGCCAAGGCTGCAATTTTAGCAAAAAACACAGCAGTAAAAAGGTAGTTATTACAGCAATTAAATAAGTTATTACTATTTTTGTTTTTCTCAACGTTTGGGTCTTAAAGATAAGTGCGCCTGCGGCAAATATCAGCCAAAAGTGAATGGGATTTGTAGCTGTGTTTTCATTAAATGAGGGTGTGGCGATCGCAAATACTTGTCCGGGAGGCCAAGTGATGCGGGCGTCGTTTGTCGCTACGCCCAATATTCTGTGCAGGATGTTAATCACTCCCACGATCGCACCGTTAATGCGGGAAATCCTCGTACCCGCTTGCATACCTAAATTTCTAATTACATTTGACAGGAAAGTTGGCAGCGTAAATACTTCTATTTTATATTCTTTAGTAAAATCTTGAGGCGCTCCGATCGCATAACCGAACAAATCGTAATTTCGCCAAAAGTGACCGACATTCAAAACAAAAGTGACAGCGCCTATTATCAAAATAGGTTGCAGCATCTTTCCTCGAAAGCCTTTAATTCCTCCTACAATAAACCAAACAATAAAAGGCAAACAAAATATATAAGCTGTCGTTTTTGTCAAGAGAGCAAGACCCAAACTCGCACCGATTTTGAAAGTATTAAACCCCGTGATTCCAGCCCAGAGTCCTGCTAAACCGCAGCAAACAAAACACACTACCCAGAAACATACAGCATAATCGTTTTGAGTGCTAGAACCTTGGAGGATACCCATCGGCAAAGTCGCAGCAAAAACAGCAGCAAAAACTTGACCGCGCAAATTAGCGCCCAGTTGCTTAGCAATTAAAGAAACTGCGATCGCGCTGCCCACCATACTCAACCACTGTACCAAATTAGCATAGCGATCGCCCCCGCTTAAAATCTGAAAGTGCATAATCGCAAACTCAGCCCCCGGCGGGTGAAACAACTGCGGCACGTAAGAAGTAGGATAATGCTCGACAGTGCGGTTTTGCATCCAGTGAGCAACCCGGCTCATGTGATAAGTCATCGAATCCCAATTGTTAGGCGGTGCAACTACAGCAATTAAACCAACTGCAGCAAAAATAAACAATACACCGCCTACCAATCCCGCTAAGACACTAGGAAATTTCTCGTCTTGATTTTTCTCAAAAATCGGCTTGACACTTTTAAATTTTAGATAAACCATCAAGCCCATAATATTTGCTAACAACCACAGCGCCAACACCCACTCAAAAGTCAGCAACCTAAATAAACTTAAAATTTCAGTAGATAAAGCAACAATAACTCCCCAAACAATTGCTGCGGACAAAATAGCGCTGCGCCAACAATTATCTATTTTCTCAAATATGAGAAACAAAAGCCCCAGAGCCACCAATGGAATCAAGCCAAATATATCTGTTATCATAGATGTTTAGCGGGAATTTAAAAACTACAATCTTAACCGATAGATTAAAAATCGCATGAAAACCTCCAATTATCTGTGGCAAGCAAATCAAGACTTAAGCGAAGCTTGTCTGCAACATCCCTTTGTCAGAGGCCTTGCTGACGGCAGCCTCCCCCAAAATAGTTTTGCATATTACGTTGCACAAGACGCATTTTTTCTGGGAGCCTTCGCTCGCGCTTACAGTATCGCTGCAGCAAAAGCACCCGACTGGGAGGGGTTTGAAATCCTCCACAATCTCGGTAGCGGTGTTTTAGAAGAACTTCGGTTGCATCAAGGATATGCAGGCAAATGGGGGGTAAACTTGCAAGAGGCTAAACCGGGAATCGCTACCCGCCGCTACACAGATTTTTTATTAGCCACAGCCTGGGGAAGCGGTGTCGGTTTGACAGTAGCCGCGATGACTCCTTGCTTGCGGTTGTATGCTTTTTTGGGACAGCAGCTAGCTAAACCTCATATACCGGAACACGCCTTTAGCGACTGGATTTCCACCTATAACAGCCCTGATTTTGAGATTTTAGCAAAACGGCTGGAAAGTTTGGTCGATCGCTACGCAGAAGCTGGGCCGGAAGTAGAAGCAACCTATCGCTACGCTATGCTGTGTGAAAGAGACTTTTTTCAGGCAGCTTGGGAAATAGAGTAAATTAAGTTTGGGCAAAAAAGATGGATAATTATCTTAAGCTACCTACACCCACGCAGCAAATTTAACGCTCATGTACAGCAGGAATGTAGCAAATAATTTCATAAGACATCTCCCAAAACTCGTAAAGCTTATCTGGCCAAGGCTTTGCGAATTATAACTCTTCTCAAAAATCTCTGCCTTCTAACACGGGTTAATCAGGCTTTGAGCTAGTTTCAGTTAATTTAGAACCCAAATCTAGATAGGGTAGCACTGCTATTTAGGCCCCACTGTCTTCTGGTTTTAATTGTGGCA
>NZ_JAUBUG010000165.1:0-2768 GCF_036705345.1 Microcoleus sp. B3-D2 | reverse complement strand
ACTAGACTAGACGAACTAGCGAAAAGACTTCAGGCACAAGCATTTACAGCGATTCAATTAGATTTAGAAGTCCCAAGAAAAGTGTGGGTGGCAACGGTAGAAGTAGAAATGTCAGCCTTTTCAGGAACTAGAACAATAGCTATCGTAATGAATGCTGCTAGTTTATCTGAAGCGACAGAGGTGGACTATTTAATTACTAACGCTGCGGTGAGTCAAGCAACAGGGACATGGATAATTACAACTTATTCTCAACGTAATTGGGTGGAAGTGTTTTACCGTGAGGCAAAAGGCTGGTTAGGGCTAAAAGAATATCAAGTGAGAAGCATAAAAAGCCTTCACCGACATTTGATATTAGTTTTTTGCGCTGACACTTTTATTGTTTGGCAACAGTTGACAGGAGGATTGAGACGGCGTTGGGCAAACAAACCTTTAAAGACTTTTACGCTCTGCTTTGTTAGCTTTTAGAACGGCTATATCTTATAGATTTGTCGGTTGGCTCCAAGATAATGGTGACGTATTTGCCATACACATAGCAGGTTTGGGCTATGTTTGGGCTTGAATTTTGTTCAAGTCCCGTTACAAACTCAGATCAAAGAATTAAGCACAGAAAATCAACGGTTAAAAGATGAAAACAACCGTCTGAAAGGAGAACAAGGTCAGCCAGACATAAAAGCCAACAAGAAAGAATTGGCCAAAAACCACTCGTCAGAGAAAGAGCGAAAAACGCCAAAAAAGCACAGCAAAGGTTGTAAAAACGCGACTATTAAAATAGATCGAGAAGAAATACTAGAATACCCCCTAGACAAACTGCCAGTAGATGCAGAATTTAAAGGATATGAACAAGTAATAGTTCAAGATATCAGCTTGACAACCGACAACTTATTATTCCGTAAACAGAAATATTACTCAGCCTCAGTTGGGAAAACTTATTTAGCCGAATTACCAAACGGCTATGAAGGAGAATTTGGACCGGGAATAAAAACCTTAGTCATTAGTTTGTACTATGGGAGCAATATGACGATGCGGCAAACTACTAGAGTTTTTAGAAGATTTAGGGATTTCCATCTCAGCCGGTCATTTATCCAACCTGTTAATCAAAAACCACTCTAATTTTGAAACCGAAAAAAAAGAAGTTTATGATTCAGGACTAGCGAGTAGTCCTTGGCAACATTTCGACCAAACTGGGGCGCGGGTTGGTGGAGTCAATTATACCACCAATGTCATCTGCAACCCAATATATACAATCTACTTCACGACCCCCAATAAAGACAGACTGACTGTCATCAAAGGATTACAGCCAGGAAGAGAACTAGAATTTATTCTAAATCAACTCACATTCTCACTACTTGATAACTTCCACATCCCCACTAAAGGTCAGAATACTCTGAAACTATTCCCACAAGAAAATGTGTTGAGTGAGACACAGTTTAATGACCTACTTAATAAGTATCTACCCAAACTGGGTTCTCAGCAACGGACTCGGATCATGGAAGCAGCGGCTATTGCTTTTTATCATCAACAAACTCATTGTTCAGTGGTACAGACTTTGGTATGTGATGATGCTCCTCAGTTCAAGTTAATCACTGCTGACAGAGCTTTATGCTGGGTACATGAGGGAAGACATTACAAGAAGTTAAGTCCAGTAGTAGCCTGCCATCAAGTGATTTTAGAGCAGTTTCTCAAAGATTTTTGGGATTATTACCGGGAATTATTAGCTTACAAAGATTGTCCGAGTGCAGAAGCTGCACGGGAATTAAAGTCTAAATTTTGGCAACTTTTTGACACTTTAAGCGGTTATGAGTTGTTGGATGAACGAAAACAATTAACTGTTGCCAAAGCATCGGAGTTGCTCAGGGTTTTAGAGCATCCTGAATTACCTTTGCATAATAATCCGGCGGAGTTAGCTGCCCGGACTATGGTGCAGCGTCGTAATATTAGCTATGGGACTCAGACTATTGAGGGGACTCAGGTTTGGGACACTTTTATGTCTCTTGTTGCTACTACTCGTCAGTTGAGAATCAGTTTTTTTGAGTATGTGCGTGACCGCATTTCTCAACTTGGAAATATTCCATCTTTGGGGACCATTATTCTCGAAAAATCTTCTCTTCTTCCCTTGGGCTTATCCTGGTAGCTAGAATAACTGCTCCCCCTACTTATTGAGCCGATACATTAGAAGTTTCTCTCATTTTTAGTAAAATACGCAATAAGCGTGCTGCTCCTCATTATATGACCATTCATCAAATTATTGATTATTCATTCCTTAGTGGTTAACAACTTATTGCCTTGTTGGGCAAAGCTTATCCATCGCGATCACTACCATTTTGGCTGTATTTGAAGGCATTGAAATTCAGAAAATGCAGGTGCCAAAATATGTATGTTGCCGTCAAAAAACGAACCAAAAATACTTGAGGGCGTGACAAGCAGGTTGAAAGCAAAGCTGCGTCAAGTTTTTGACTTGAGTAACCAAGCGAAAAGATATTCGCGGGCGTGAGTCAATAAAAGAGAGTGGCGAGCTCCCTTGAATCAGGTTCAAGGCAAGTTCGGACGATCTTATGACTCAATAAGCGTGTAAATAATCAGCTATTTTTTGTGAGGTTCGGAGGCTTAAATGCTTTGATAGTAAAGGTTTTAGTGGCGTGTCACCCGTCAAAATAAATACCGTAGACGGAGTACATTTGGCGTTGGTTTAGATGCAGGGCTATTTCATTCTGAACAAGATTTTGAGTGTGTTAAGATTAAAGCCAGCACTTCGTTGTGCTTGAGCCATG
>NZ_JAUBUG010000164.1:0-2785 GCF_036705345.1 Microcoleus sp. B3-D2 | reverse complement strand
TGGCATGGGTCGTGCGAGCGGGGCAGCATCAGAGACTACTTCCAGTTTACACCCTAACCGCCTTGGCGGTTGCTATAACTTAATCCCAACCGCCTTTTTACGGTATTGAAAGCTTCTTCAATCCTCCAGCGCCTGCGATATAAATCTGCCACAACGTAGGGTGGTAAAACTTGAGGTTCAAGTACGCTTCTTAAATAAGAATGCCAGGTTTTACCCGAACGAACTTCAATCAGACGTAAGGTAATAAATGGAGTCTTTGCAGTTCCCGAACCCAAGCGTACCAGACTATCTTTCAGGTCGTAACTTTTGGTAAATACTTGCTTTACTTGAATGGCGGCTCCTTTTTTTAAACGAGTAATTAAGTGAATATCTCCTTCAATTAATTGGAGCCAAAAGCTAAAATGATAAAATCCTCTATCCAGTAATATTAAGGTTTTATTTGGCACTAATTGCAGGATGTTTTCTTCAAGCTTAACATCAGAAGCTCTCGGGTTTTCCAGAAACCAAATATCAACAGGGAGCCGAGTCATTAAATCTATGACTGTTGCCATTTTTCCTGCTAACTGCCCTTTTGGTATATCTTCTAGGCTTTTGAGCTTGCAAAATAATGCTTCGATCGTTGAACTATCTACTATCCAAATTCTCGAAATTTTGGTTAAGGCAAATTGAATGCTTTCTGGTAAAGGTCGGTGGTTTCTCTGGTACCAAGCAGTTCTTAAACTTGGTAATAAATTTTTGAAGACTCCCTCAAATAAGGAGGCAGGAAAACTTAAAAATCTTTGAGACATGGCTTGTTGAGTAACTGTCGTGGGTCGGCACCACAAAAAGCCTTCTCTTGCTAACATTCTTGTGAGTTCTGTTACTCCGGCTACCTCTCGCCACAGCAAAGTTAATACTGCTGCTACCATCAAGGGTAGGTTAAGAATTCTGGCTCGTAAACCTAGTTGACGGTAGTAATTTTCTTGTGAGGTGATGGCTGGTGTTAGTAATGCCGATAGTTGCGAGGCAATCGCATCATCTTCCACCATCGGTCTTGTGGTTTTTTTGGCGTGGTCGCGGTTGGTTTTTTGACTCTTAGCCATATTTACTGACCTACACAATCGCTCAATTATTTGTCAATTATATCCTTCGATCGTACCAACTCTCGCAATCGATCGTCCTCGCCCCGACGCTCGAAAGTACACTTGTGGTGCAACTATTATCGATCGCCCGCCATTATTTATCGATCGCCCGCCACTGTTATCGATCGCCCGCCATTATTTATCGATCGCCCGTCATTATTATCGATCGCCCGTCATTATTATCGATCGCAGTGCCACGCCAATCGAGCCAACAACTTATTAATAATGATAATCGCCCTAGGCGTGGGAGAGTCTGCCACAGGCGGACTCTCCCACCCTTACCCCTTGTTTGATCATCATTATTATCCAATTATATTTATGCACAAAGGGGTATTGACAGAATCTACTCCTTTCTAACTTGTTACCAATGACTCCTGACTGTTTTTTTTTTACGATTTAATCCCAACTTTTGTAAGGCGTTATACCAATTTCATAAAATAGTGCTACAATTAGTATGTATCGTTTTTGTGAGCCAGCACCAAAATATAAGGAAGAAAAATGTCAGGAGTTGTTCGGATTGAAATTCGAGAAACAACAGAAGAGCTGAAAACTTTTATGAGGAAAGAGAAAGATGTTTTGCGCCACGAAAAACTACAAGTTCTGTATTGGCTTAAAACCCAAACGGTAGACAGCGTATTGTCTGCTGCTGTGCGGTTAGGTAAACATCGTACCACAATACAAAGATGGTTGTCTAGTTATCGGTCGGGGGGAATAGAAGAATTATTACTCCAGAAACCCCGTTCGGGAAGACCGAGAATAATGAATTCAGAAACGGTAGAAAGATTATCAAAGGAATTGTCAGAGCCTGAAGGATTCAGTAGCTACAAAGAAGTACATGAATGGTTGACAAACTGCTGTGAAGTCAAAGTGGCATATCGGACTGTACATGAGTGGACAAGATATCGGCTGAAAGCAAAATTAAAAGTGCCGCGCCCCGTGAGTGAAAAGCAAAAACCAGGAGCAGCGGAAGAATTTAAAAAAAACTGTCATCCTTAATCAAAAGCAGCCTGAGTCAGAGCGAGAGCTTTTTAAAACAGTGGAAAAAAGTGCGATTTTGGAGCGAAGATGAAAGTCGGATGGGATTGCATACAATTAGGAGAAGAAAGTTAACCGGGAGCGGAATCAAACCGCAGGGAAAAGTGCAATGGGATTTTACTTATTTGTGGCTGTACGGGGCAGTGGAGCCACTAACAGGAGAGGGTTTTTTTTACGAGTTTACGCATCTGGATACAACGTGCTTCGAGAAATTCTTGGAGCTATTTGCCAGTAAGTATCCTCTGGATTTACATATCATACAAGTAGATAACGGAGGGTTTCATAACTCCTTAAATCTGAGCATACCCGAGAATGTAATTTTGCTCTTTCAGCCAGCCTACAGTCCGGAAGTAAATCCAATAGAAAGACTGTGGGGGTATGTAAAAGAACAATTAAAATGGTTGAGATTTGAACACATAGAGGAGTTGAGAGCAGCCGTGCAAAAAGAGTTAAACAAGTTGACGAATGAAGTCATTGCTTCTTTGACGGGGTGGCAATTCATTTTAGAGGCAGTATCTGTAGCATAAATTTAGAAAATTGGTATAACACATGGCTGTTCTGCCTACCCAATTTCCGGTCTTTTGGGCGAATAACTCACACAATTCTACCAAGGTTGCATCGGGATGTGC
>NZ_JAUBUG010000163.1:0-2795 GCF_036705345.1 Microcoleus sp. B3-D2 | reverse complement strand
ACCTCTGTTTCCACATGGTAATCATGATGACTTAATTCTATGCAGTCTTCAGGGTTTTTCACCCTCACAACTTTTCGGTAGTGTCACCAGAGGCAATGGCACCACCCCGATACCATCCCGATCTCGCTTGTTAAACCCCCAGCTGCCTAATATATTGGCGTTGCACAATTAAGAGATGATTTATGCTACCGTAGGGACAGCCCCATATTTTAGATAATCCAAAAGCAAGCGAATTGATAGTTGGAGCATTTCTTCAGACTTAGAATAGCAAAGAGTTCGTCGATGAAGTCGGGTTTGCCTAATGTCGGAGTCGAGTATTCTCTCCTTCAACTCGTGTCATATACGTTTTGGAGATAATCCGGTCGCAATCGTTAATAAATTTTTCATAAACACAGTAGCCATCCGTCACATAAAAAAAGCATTCCCATCCCCTAACTATTTTCCACAAATGCTTAAAGGTCTCGGCACTTCTGTCTCCTAAAACAAATGCTAAAATACCTGGGACTCGCTTGTTGACAGCCGTCCATAACCAAACCTTATTTTTTTTTTGAGCGATAAAAGTTTGAAGTTCATCTAATTGAGCCACTTCGGGAATTTCTTCATAATCCGGAGCATCAGGTAAAGAAAAGCCCACTTGTTTAACCCAGTTAATAACTGTATTATGATTAACTCCAGTTATTCTTTCAATAGCCCGAAATCCCTGACCATTGACGTACATTGTCAAGCATTGCTCCTTAATTGAGTCGGGGTACCCTTTTGGGGAATAAAATTCAAGGAACTGCTTTCCACAGTCACGGCACAAGTAGTTTTGTTTGCCGCGACGGTGGCCATTTTTACAGACTTTGTTTGATTGACAGTTAATGCAGATCATCCCTCTATTATGCAACGCCAATATATTTGCCCCCTCACTCCCCCTCGACAATATACAAACAAAAGCTTCTCTGATTTAGCTGAAGGGGTAACAAGAGAGCTAGGAGGTAGAGCTGATAAAGGTTTCCGCCATTATACCTCGTTGATAAAACCGGCGTTTATGGGGGGATTTACTGGTTAACTCTGCGATCAATTGGTGATATTGTTCCAAGTTTTTCACCCAGTTTTCTCCATCTAAACCCACCCCAAATGTACTGCGTCTTCGATAGATTCTCCCGGCTTCTTTGGGACGAGACACATATTTTTGTCCCTGATGTCTGTTGATTTCATCACCTTGCAGGGTTGACTTTAAATAAGCCAGAGACATCACCAAAATCATTGATTCCAATCGGTTTCCTCTTAATCCAGTGCCTTCTAGATTATAGCCTCCACTTTTACAGTCTCGGAACATTTCTTCAATCCCCATTCTTCTTTTATACCCTTGGATGGCGACGGTTAAACTTCCCAGATTCGTCAAGATATACCAAGGCCCTTTTGTGGTTTGATGGCGGTAGTTTCTTTTCCATTTAACTGCCAGACTAAATCCTGAAACTGGTGCGGTTTTACGGATTCTCTTCCCTTGATAATATAAGGCGACCCCCGGTTTAATTGGTAACTCATCCAATCGCTGCCAAATTTGATTTTCGACTTCCAGACAAGTCGCTTTTTTCAACCTTAAACAAAATCCGACATTACGCAGCCTGGAGCCAGGTGGCTAAATCTAGGGAACAAAACTCGCGGTCTCCTAGCACCACTATTTGATAATTTTTGAATCTTGCTAAAACTCAGGAGAGTACACTTTCTTGTTCCTCCTGGTTACTATTGCCTATGTGCGGCAGTAATCTCCAGGCTAAGGGAATGGCTCTTCTTGACCAAATCACGCTGACCATTAGTAAGTTGAGATTTTTCCACTGGCTGCGGTCAATCGCTAGGTATAACTTCTGTTTCGACTTTTTTGGTACCGCGTTCTCTAGCCAATAACTGATGATAGGCCACAATAAGCTACTAATCGTTAAGCTGGGTATATCCAAGAATCTTTGTAACTTTCTGCGTCTGAATTCACAAGTTATCCAGATTGGAAAGACTCTTGCTATTGTTTCTAGTTTGACTTTTTTTTCGGCTTGAATGATGTTGAGCCAGAAGCACCAACATCAGGAACTGGGCGCGGCCCAATTGCTTTTCTAGATGCTCGTGATAAAATTGCATTAGTATTTTTTTGATTTGTGGGTTTGCTTGTCACTATAGCAGACCCATCTTTTTTTGGGTAACCCAGCTCTCATCCCTTCTGTGTCACGGTTTCAGCTTCCTTGTTACCCCTCCAGGTAAAATGTTTTTTATGCAAGAAACTTTTTTGACAAGTAAGGAAGCGGCTCAATTTGCAGGTTGTACCCTTCGCCAAATACAGTATTGGCGAGAGAAGGGGATTGTTGTACCTGTAATCAGTGATATCAAGTCCGGTAGCACCGGACTTGTATGGTGGGCGTGGGATCGCAATTAGCAGCCGCACGCTGGCCACCAATGAAAGAAAGTTAAACCACGGATTAAGTCTTGCTGTTGAAGTAAGCGCCGACAGCGATGGAATAGCACAACTTCCAACTCATCCAATGACTTGAAAGAACGATTGGCTATTGGTTCATTAGTCACAGGCCACAAACGTTCAGCCGGCTGTAATTCTGGGGAATAAGGAGGCAGAAAAAACAAATGAATTCCTTCGGGAACCTCTACTTGGTAGCGAATGTGCCAACCTGCTCGATCAAGAACTAAGATGATACGCTTATTTTTACCTACGCCAAAATGTTGTGCGAAATCTATAGCAATCCTAAATGATTTATGAGATAATAGCCACGATCACTACATAATTTGTATATGTTAGAAGAGTTAACGGA
>NZ_JAUBUG010000162.1:0-2798 GCF_036705345.1 Microcoleus sp. B3-D2 | reverse complement strand
TTATGTGTCGCTGAACTTGAATCATTCCTCAATTGCTATCGTGATTTTTCTTAACTTATTCAGCAAGCCCTATTTAGGCGGATTATTGGGAAATCGGGAGCGAAAAAAGCTCTCGCAGATGGCGACAAACGCCGTCGGAGTAATTTATCACAAATTCACAATTTTTTAACTGCTGCGCCCTGACGGGGTTGTCAACCCGTCAGCAATTTGATATTATTGATAGCCATTGCTTATAGTTGGGCTGTGATTCAAGGTCAAAAAATCAAGACAATGGGAATTCAAAAATAGGTGGGTAGGTTAACTGAATACGGGCGCTCGATACGTGGCCATAGTAGTTTTTGGATTGGATTATATGGTCAATGTTGGGCGCAGCGAAGCGGAGGAAGTTGGCCGGGGAATTTGGCCAAGAGATTATTACGCTCATTAAGCGAAATTAGGCGCAATAAACTACGATTTTTTCAGAGGGGTATGAGGGCTATGTCCTTGATTCTATTAATGTTTTGACGTGTGTTGTCACCCGCTCAGGGGTAATGCTTGTGTCACAGTTTAAATGCAGAACAGCTTATAGGGATTGTCCCGTGACCCACTCACTCAGGCCATCTCAACCATCTACTCCCGACAAAGAAGACCTCAAAGTACCCTGGTTCGAGCGCTTGGTTGTTTTAATTTGGGGAGGAATTCGATAAATGACCCAGTTGGGTGTTTCCTGATAGAGTTCCAATGTTTTTTGAATGTATGCAACCAATTTAGGGTTATCTTTGGCAATCTGATTATTGCCATATTTAACAATTCCCATCCAATCTGCTCCCTGGGTAATCAAATCTTCCAAGATGGCAATTAAAGTATCATCTGTTATGGGATATTTCCAATAAATACTCTTCTTTTTTCTGCTGTCTTCAGGACTCGAAGGAGGAGAACCCCAATAAGTTGCAGGCGGAAAAACCCAGCCACGTCGTTGACTATAATAGATAGCGACGGGATCGCCACCTCCAGGATTAGCTATAGTAACAACAAGGTCACTTGGTTGAGTTATTTGCTGCAAAGCTATCCCTAGTTCGTAGCCCTCTTTTGCCCAAAGAGAATAGCACCATATATTTAACTGTCTATAACCAATTCCAGAAATGATTAGTAGTATTGCCGTTATGAGTGCTAATGCTGAAGATGAACCTCCGACTCGCTTGGCGAATGAAGCAAGTGCTATCAGGCCATTTCCTGCTAGAGCGGCGGCGGCGGGGTTGACAATATTTAAATTAGAGTAATTTGTGACAAGCTGTTGAGCACCAATGAAGTAATAAATGGCAAAAGCAAGCATCCACCAATGAAACATCCCTGGTACTCGTACAGCTACATTACTTCGCTGCTCCTCTTCCTGGGCAGGAACTTTATAATGAGGGGGAACGAATAAACCAATAACAACAAGGAGCATGATGGGATATGTCCAAATCCACCGAGAGACAAGATGATAAAGTTTAGGGATAAAATATTTCTTTTGTAACCATTCCTGTAACCCATGCTCCCAGAGCCAGTTCCCGCTGCCAGCAAAGTGGTAAGGCGGATAGGTGAGAGCAAGATGCCTCGCCCACAAATAATAGGCAGCTACTGGAAGGAGGATAGAAATGGCAGCTACTCCAATTACTATCAGCTTTTTCGGGCGCAGTAATCCTCGATGACCCAGGACAACAAATATTGTATATAGCATCGGAATGCCAATGATTAAACCTGGTAGTTTGGTTAAAAAGCCCCAAGTTGCAAAGAGGGTGGCAAGCAATAAATAGTACCAGCGGTCAGTTTGTAGGTAAGCAATCAGCATCCAGAAACTTGTTACAACTAATGCCACCATTGCCGGGTCGGGAAGGAAAGACCGATCCACATATATATGACCTGGAAGAATTGCGAGAATTGCGGCACTCATAAGAGCGCGATCCCGATCCCAAATACGAGAAACTAACTGATAGAAGGCAAATATTCCCCACAAGCTAAACAGGACAACGACGCTGCGTCCCACCCAATCATGCTGTCCCAATAAAGTATAGAGAAGGGCTGTAATATAAGTAACTGTTTGAAATTCCCGTCCATTATAGCTAGGCCCTGGCCCATCCCAGCTAACTTCAGGGTAGAAGATATTCCAATTTCTGCGATAGAAATTTTCGGCCATCATGGCTGTGCTTGACTGACGCCAACTAAAGCCATCAATAAATGGCTGATTGATATTAATCAATCGCCAAATAGCTGCCACTACAAGGATTGATATCAGGAGATAAGTGGTGTTCCTATAAATTGGAATTTTCATGTTGGCTCTGATGATATAAAAAAATATCTGACCTGTAAAGCTACGCAGTAAGCTAGTGGAACCTAGACAAGGGCAGGGCTAGCTAACTAACTTTACACCTTGGAAGATATCTTGGTCAAGTGGAGTACGCTAACCCACAAAGAGGGGGAGCCTTCACAGCCGGCTCCCGCAAAAGGTTGCAGGTTCTATCCTGCGTAATTCTTGTTTTAATTGTCTGATATCGAGTTGTTATTGAAAATTCGGCGTTGCTGATTTACGGTATGAAAGACTAAATAGGGCTTGCTGAATAATCGATCGCATATTGCGTCGCGAAAGGTTTCGATCGCGCGATCGAGAGTAAAGTGCAAGATAAACAGGTAAAATAGGTCAAAACCCGTGCATAGCCACCTGCGATCGTGTACAAAAAAGCTGAGCTTGCTCCCCTCCAACCCTTATACCAATTTACTATGAAGTTGCACTTAATATAGCTTCAAGGATATAGTCCCAACCACAGAGAGATAAAACTTCT
>NZ_JAUBUG010000161.1:0-2884 GCF_036705345.1 Microcoleus sp. B3-D2 | reverse complement strand
TGACATTTTCGGGTTCTATATTTTTCACTTCGTTCAAGTCAGTTACATCATACCTCATCTTTCTGAGAAAGGCTATAATTCAGAATTTCAACAAAGGAGATAAAATCGAGGATTTTCACAGATATAGCAACTCAAACAAACACTTCTCAAAAGCTAGCCGACATTTCCTCAAACGAGTCCTCAAACAAGGGTAAGTCAAACGAATTGTGGTGTGAACTTAGCGAAACTTCTGAAGCAGCAGTAAGCGGTGGTATAAGCGGTGGTATAAAATACCCCTTTATTGTACGCTGACATATATAGAGACAACTCTAAAGCCGATATTGGCACTTCAAACGCTAGGACTTGATACCACGCAAAAGCTTCCTCAAGTCCTAGCAAGCAAGACCGTGCAATACAGGTAATGCGCCGTTTGCCATAATGGCGGTAATTCAGAATTTCAACAAAGGAGATAAAATCGATGATTTTCACAGATATAGCAACTCAAAAAAACGATTCTCAAAAGCTAGCCGACATTTCTTTAACTAAAGGTAATTCAAACGCATTGTGGCACGAACTTAACGAAATCTCTCAAGCAGCAGTAAGGGGTGGTGCTACCGGCACTACCAGGGAGGGTATAATATACCCCGTTATTGTAAGGTTCCAATATAGAGACAACTCTAAAGCCGATATTGCCACTTCAAACGCTAGGACTTGATACCACGCAAAAGCTTCCTCAAGTCCTAGCAAGCAAGACCGTGCAATACAGGTAATGCGCCGTTTGCCATAATGGCGGTGGTAATTCAGAATTTCAACAAAGGAGATAAAATCGATGATTTTCAAAGATATAGCAACTCAAAAAAACGATTCTCAAAAGCTAGCCGACATTTCTTTAACTAAAGGTAATTCAAACGCATTGTGGCACGAACTCGACGAAACCTCTCAAGCCGCAGTAAGCGGTGGTGGTACCATCGTAGTGACGAATAACAGAGACAGCGGAGGAAGTCTTGGGGTTAGCTTATGTGGTATCGTAGCAGGTGATATTACGCCAATCGAAGAGATTGGTATCGTTGGTGTAAGAGAATAGTGGCACCTTAGAGTTTGGTCAGCTTGTCTTTACTTATTAGATATAGGTCAACCTGGCTGATTTTTTTGAGCTGCCTAGGTTCACTGAATCCCTGTAAGTCAATAGTGGCCAGTAAATGAGGACTTAATCTATTAACCAGGGACTTAAGTCCTTGGCTAATAGGTGTTTAAGTTGACACCAAGGAACAATCTTTTGTCCCTACCGAGATAGAAACAACTCTAAAGTCGATAGCGCTATTTCACACGCTAGGACTTGTAGTATGCCCAAAAGCTTCAAGTTATAGCAAGCAAGAACGTGCAATACAGGTGAGGAAAGCAATGCAGCCTAAGAAATCGCAAACCATACCAAACGATCCAAATCAAGCTTTATGGAAAGAAATCGGTGATGAGGTAGCTGGTCAACTAAGCGGCGGGGGAAGATTCAAGGGATGGGCTAAGTGCCAAGCACCGGGCAAATGTGAAGTAGGGATTAGCATTGTCGTCAAATTTTAGCAAGCATACTACGTGAAGGTCGCAGCTTGGATGGTGGGCATTGCCCACCTACACAAAAGCTTAACAAAAATTAGTACGCTAAAAACTAATGAGCCAGACACAAAAAAATCTACTCACGTTCGTTAATGAAAAGTATTTATTGGTATTATGGTTGCAGAGTTTTTGCTAACAAAACCTTTTAATTACATTAGGGAGGAAGAGACTATGGCTAGCGTCAAAAATGTGATATATGGAAGTGCAGCAAGCGAAAATATCCTTGGTAATGACACCTCTTTCTGGTCTATTGAAAACGGTCAGTATGTCCTCAGACCAGCCGACGATATCATCTATGGCTACGATGGCGATGACACTTTAAATGGGCGGGGTGGCAATGACGAATTGTTTGGCGGTGATGGCGGTGATATTTTAGTAGGCAAAGATGGCAATGATGAATTGTTTGGTGGTTCTGGTCACGATAACTTGTTTGGCGATGATGGCAATGATTCAATGTCTGGCGAATCCGGCAACGACGGCATGAGTGGACGGTCTGGAAATGACACTTTAAATGGTGGATTGGGAAACGACTTTCTGGATGGTGGTTTGGGTACAGATACATTAATCGGTGGAGATGGTAATGACTGGATTCGCGGTTCTGATGCTGCTTCAGGCAAGAAAAATACCAACGAATACGACGTACTCACGGGTGGTGCTGGCGCAGATGACTTTGTTATGGGAGTAGTTGTGGAAGTAGTTGGATATCCAGACAGTTGGTCTCATTATGTGGGGACAGGTTACGCGATTGTCACTGACTTCAATCCTGCTGAAGATACAATTCATCTCGTTGGTAATAGGGGAAGCTACACCCTTAATGCGATCACCCCTTTTAATATTGGCATCTATTACCACGACGATCTGATTGCAGTCGTTCAAAACGCAGGAAGACTCGATCTGTCTCAGCCTTATTTTGTTGTTAACCCATACGAGCACGTTCCTACCAAGGTGATAGCGTGAATCTACGAGGAGAGAAAACAGGGGGTAGGGGCGGATTTTTACCAACCATATATGTCGAACATCAACCATCTGGTAAACCCACCCCCCTCATGTTTTTACAAGAATCCAATGAGTTGAAAGATGCTTCAAAAACACAAAACAAATAATTCATTGCCATCTGCCTTGGATTTGGTATCCCGCCAAGCACTTGTTGTTGAGTTAGGCGAAGAAAATGAGGAATTACTGTCAAGAGGTTACACTGGTGAGGATATACTTCGCCCCTGATTGACCGAAGAACGAGACGCAAGCCCCTGGCTTTAGACACGGGGATAAGTCGGCAGCGGTTTCAACCGCCTTCAAT
>NZ_JAUBUG010000007.1:82771-123114 GCF_036705345.1 Microcoleus sp. B3-D2 | reverse complement strand
GGTGGGTCGTTGACCAATTATATTGTAATATAAAGCCGTCCTAAAAGGACGAGGTTTCTACCCAATTTTCTGATGAATACTTCGGAACCTGCTGTTAAACGTTTTCCCTGTCCTAGCTGCGGGGCTTATTTAGAGTTCAACCCCCAAGCAGGAAAGCTCAAGTGTGCTTACTGCGGCTGGGAAGATGCAATTCCCCAAACTGCTGAAGAGGTAAAGGAGAACTCTTACGAACAATATCTCCAAGTCGATCGCACGACGCTGACAACTTTATCAACAACAGCCCTTGAAGTAAAATGCAATGATTGCGGAGCAAGTGTTACTTTTGAACCGCCGAAAGTAGCGGGTAAATGCCCATTTTGCGCTTCTCCAATTGTGACGCAACCTGCAAAGGCTAGCCCTAGCGTGCACCCAGAGGGAATTGTACCCTTTGAAGTTACTGATAAACAGGCCAGAGAAAGCATTCAGAAGTGGCTCAGCAATCGCTGGTTTGCTCCCTCTGCTTTGAAATCCCTAGCGCAACAGGAGAAAATTCAAGGGGTTTATTTGCCGTTTTGGACTTACGACACTTATACGGTTAGTTACTATAGGGGCGATCGCGGAGAACACTACTACGTAACTGAAACTTATACGGAAACAAACTCGCAGGGCGAAACTGAAACTAAAACTCGCCAAGTGCAACATACCAGGTGGTGGCCTGCTTCTGGCAGAGTCGATCGCTTTTTTGACGATATTCTGATTCCCGCTACAAGTTCGATCGATCGCCCCCGTCTGGATGCGTTAGAACCTTGGCATCTCAAGGAGTCGCTGCGCGCTTACAATTCATCTTATTTAGCTGGGTTTGAAGCGCAGCGATCGCAAGTCTCTCTCACTCAAGGATTTGAATCTGCTAAAAATGTCATGGCCGGTACTATTCACTTCGATGTTTGCAGGAATATTGGTGGCGACGAGCAGCGGGTTCACAGCATTTCCACTGATTACAATGCTATCACTTTTAAGCATATTTTGCTACCTGTGTGGCTGTGCGCCTATCGCTATCAAAACCAGCGATATCAAGTAATGGTTAATGCACGCACCGCTGAAGTTCAAGGCGAACGTCCCTACAGTGTTTGGAAAATTACTGCTGCTGTTGTTAGCGGTGTCGTGCTTGCGGGTGTTATGTACCTATTGTTTACTGGTAATTGGAAATATATCCGTGTTCCCGGTCTGCCTCAGCCCCAGCCCCAACCAACTTCGCTACCTGTACCGAGCCAAAGTTTACCGCCAGTTCCTATTCCCTCTACCGCACCTGTACCGAACAAAAAATTACCGCCAGCGCCTGTTCCCTCTACTGCACCTGTACCGAACAAAAAATTACCGCCAGCCCCTGTTCCCTCTTCACTCTAGTAATTCTGGATGGAGCAGTCACCGGAGGCGGCGGAGGCATCGTCGGTGTAGTAGTCGCGATCGATGTCAGTAAAATTAACTCAATTATTATTTCGTCGGAATCAATAAATTTAATGTAAATCTGCCTTAAGGAGTACACAACAGTGTTTTTAAGTATCTTTTTTAAAATACCTAAATTAAATAGAATAAGCTCTATTTAATTTAGGTGTTGCTTTAAGAATAGATTATGAGTACACTCAATTTAATTGTACTGACGATTTTAATAAAAACCCCTACTTTTTCATAAATAATATATAAAATACGAAATATCGACCTTTAAAAACACCTTCAACAACTGCACTGTATAGCATTTACCACATACAGAGAAAGTGAAATTTTGTAAATATTTTATGTCACAGAATTACACAAATATTTAATTAGTACAACAAACGAAGTTTTAATAACATAATTTGAGTAGCCATTGTATGAATCAAAATCAAATTAAATGGTTGGCCGCCGCTCTAATGCTAATAGACCACATCGGATTGATGCTTGAAGCAGAACCCATGCGTATCATCGGCCGCCTCAGTTTTCCGTTGTTTAGTTGGGTATTTGCTCAAAATTGGAAACGACCGGGGGACAAAAATCCTCTAATTACTCGACTGATATTATTTGGGGTACTTTCTCAAATACCTCATATGTTACTTTTTGGCAATTTACAGTTAAACATCATGTTTAGCTTTGCCGTAGCAGCACTAACTTTGAGCTACATCCGACGCTTCGATCGCAAAATTGCAGTTTTAAGCACAGGTCTAGTAACTGCTCAAATTTTAGGAGTGAGTTACGGCTGGTATGCAGTGGCTTGCCCGCTATTGATGATTAGGTGGAAAGGAGGAGGATCTCGCCTTTGGTGGTTCGGCTGGACTATAGCAAATATCGGATATGCAATTAGTTGCAAAAGCTGGATTCAAATTTTCGCTATATTCGCGCCGCTAGTTCTGGCATACTACGATAGCTCTAAAGACCAAAAACCCACGGCTATAGAAAAAAGATTTTTCTATTATTTTTACCCACTACACCTTGGGGGGCTAGCGGCACTGCGAACAATTGTCTAATTGACACTCCTCGGCCTAAAGGCACGAGGATTCTTGATTCACAGAATCGACTTGCCGATGCAGAATTACTTCAACATCGGTAGCGGTCAATTCTCCACAAGAGTTCGGATCTAAGATCCAAGTTCCGGTGTGTCCCACCGTACTCAATCCCCGACTTAGGATATTTCTAGCGGCGTTCCAATCCCTATCAAGTACGCATCCACACCGACAGGTATGGGTTCGTGTTGATAGACTTTTCTTAACAATTGTTCCGCAGCTAGAGCATTCTTGACTTGTTCCATTGGCTGGTACGGCAATTGTAATTCTTCCGAATACTTTGCCAAAATATTCCAGCCCAACTCGGAACATATACCAAGATGCGTCGTTAATCGATTTTGCTAAACAGTGATTCTTCACCATATTTTTAATCCTCAAGTCTTCGTAGGCTACACAGTCGTTAGACTGGATGACGCATCTTGCCAATTTCACAGCAAAATCTTTGCGCTGTCTACTTATTTTGAGGTGGCGCTTTCCTAGAATCACTCTAGCTTTTCTTCTGTTTTGCGAACCCTTGACTCGTTTTGAAACTCGTCTTTGGGCTTTTTTCAACCTGCGTTCTCCCTTGCGGAGGAATCGCGGATTCTCGACTGCAACACCATTAGAGTCTGTATAGAACTCTTTCAGTCCTACGTCTAACCCGATGGCGTTGCCTGTGACTTCAATCTTTTCAGAGCGGTCAACTTGAACGCAAAACTGGACGTAATATCCGTCTGCCCGCCTCACCAAGCGCACTCGCTTGATCTGACGGAGCTGATAGAAATGTAAGTCGCGAGTTCCTTTTAATTTGAGTTTCCCGATTCCGTTCTTATCGGTAAAAGTGATAGATTTCCGATCATTAGCTAGACGCCATCCCGTAGTCTTGTATTCGACCGAACGGTTGTCTTTCTGGAACTGTGGAAATCCCTTTTTTCCTGGGACTTTCTTTTTACAGTTGTCGTAGAATCGGGAGATCGCCGACCATGCTCTTTCTGAGCTAGATTGCCGAGCCATGCTGTTCAAGTCATCGCAAAACGTCCATTCTTTAGCTAAAACAGCGCTATACTTGTTCAAGGCGTATTTATCGACTTTTTCGTTTTCCATCCAAAAGCGCAATGCTTTGTTTCGGATGAACTGCACCGTTCTAATTGCTTCGTCTACAGCGTCAAATTGCTGCTTTTTGCCGTATGCTTTAAACTCGAAAACAAGCATGACTTCGACCTAATCACGATAGTCTTATGCTAACAGACTTGGCTTAATACTCCGAATTATTCACAAAATTTTACAACTACAAGTATGTCGCGTATCCCCGATGCTGGAAGAAAGCCGTCCTAGAAGGACGGGGTTTTAAACCCATTTTTTTGATAAGACTGCGGATTCTAATTAGTTGATTGTTGATTTTTTATTTAAACGAAGTACAACCGCGTCTCTGAGCGATCGCCCCCTGAAAAGCGCGATCGCTTGCTAAACTGTATTGCCAACATTCAATTGACCGAGGCGCTTCAAAATAGTCAGCACACTGTACAAATCATTCCCCGGATTGAAAAGGTAAAACTTCCGAGAAAAAGCGTACTGTGCTTTTTCCCGCTTAACTAACTTGACAAATAGAAAATCTGCCCCATTCATTAACAATCCGTAAGTAGGTCGATCGCTATTCAGATTAGCTAACATATAAGCTAGTAACTGCGGAATCCCTACTTCCAAAGAAAACGCCGCTTGCTTGGACTCGATAACCACTACCCAAAACTCCTGAAACAAAGCCAAAACATCCAACTGTCCCCTCACTATACTTCCCTCGTCTTCGTCAACAATTTCTACAGACTTTTCTGAAGTAACGTGAAAAGGAGCAAGATAAAAGTCAGCTAAATCCAAAAACGGAGAAAGCACTACCATTTTGACTGTATTTTCTAGAAGTGGGGGACGTTTGAGCAAATTCCTGTAACTTGCCTTCACTCTGTCCAGCCGCTGTTTTTCATAATCGCTGATTTCTGGCAAATCATCTTGCCACTCGCGAAAGAATTGGTCATCCTCAACCCACTCAATTTTGAAGTTGGTTTCCAAATCGTTCAACGCGACATTTCTAGCTTGAATTGTTTGGGCCATAAAATTAAGCAATTCATCCAAATCTGCTCTTAATTTATGATAGCAATAATTGCTAAATTTCCGTTAATTCCGTTTACTAAGACACTTAAGGTCAAACCCGCATTCCGGCAAGTCCGGCAAGTCCGCATTCCGGCAAGTCCGGCAAGGGTTGAAACAAGAGCCTCAAAGCACAAGTCCTCGCTATGAGGACTGATGAGTTATTCAGTCCTCATAGCGAGGACTTGCGCTATGAGACAGGGAATTCATTCCCTGGCGAACTTTCGGGCTAAGCCGACACCTCCAAGCACAGCCGTGTCCCTACAGATTTCCCAAAAAAATGTAACGAGTTGTAAAGTATAATTAAACCGAAGCGAACACAGAGGCCAAGTAGTATCAAATGCGAGTTGCGATCGCCGGAGCAGGCTTAGCAGGACTTTCCTGCGCTAAATATCTTACCGACGCGGGCCACACCCCCATCCTCCTAGAAAGTCGGGACGTACTCGGCGGCAAAGTTGCCGCCTGGAAAGATGCAGACGGCGACTGGTACGAAACCGGCCTCCACATCTTCTTCGGCGCATACCCGAATATGCTCCAACTCTTCAAAGAACTTGACATCGAAGACCGGCTGCAATGGAAAGAGCACTCGATGATTTTCAATCAGCCGGAAACCCCCGGAACCTATTCCCGCTTTGACTTTCCCGACCTTCCGGCTCCCTTCAACGGCGTCGCAGCCATCTTGAGCAACAACGATATGCTCACCTGGCCGGAAAAAATCCGCTTCGGTATAGGTTTGATTCCGGCGATGCTTCAGGGTCAAAACTATGTCGAAGCAATGGACAAATACTCGTTCTCCGACTGGCTCAAAAAGCAAAACGTCCCCCCCAGAGTCGAAAAAGAAGTATTCATCGCCATGTCCAAGGCGCTCAACTTCATCGACCCCCACGAAATATCTGCAACCATACTGCTGACAGCCCTCAACCGCTTCTTGCAAGAGAAAAACGGCTCGAAAATGGCCTTTTTAGACGGTTCCCCCACAGAAAGGTTGTGTCAGCCGATGGTAGACTACATAACTGAGCGCGGCGGCGAAGTACGGCTGAATGCACCCATCAAGGAGTTTTTGCTCAACGATGACAACACGGTGCGCGGCTTCCACATTCGGGGAGTAAAAGGGGCAGAGTCAGAAATTCTGACGGCCGATATTTACGTTTCCGCGATGCCGGTTGACCCGCTCAAGTTGATGATGCCGAAACCTTGGGGCGAAATGGATTATTTCAAACAGCTCGAAGGCTTGGAGGGAGTACCCGTCATTAATGTACACTTGTGGTTCGATCGCAAATTAACTGAAATCGACCATTTGCTGTTCTCGCGATCGCCCCTGCTGAGCGTCTACGCCGACATGAGCAACACCTGCCGCGAATATGCCAACCCAGACAAATCCATGCTGGAACTGGTTTTAGCACCGGCCAAAGACTGGATCGGCAAATCTGACGAAGATATCGTCGCAGCCACAATGGTCGAGTTAGAAAAACTCTTTCCCGATCAAATCCCAGAACCAGCCAAACTGCTCAAATATCACGTAGTCAAAACCCCTCGTTCCGTCTACAAAGCCACTCCCGGACGCCAGCAGTGCCGTCCCACACAAACAACTCCCATTAGCAATTTCTATCTAACGGGGGATTATACGATGCAGCGTTATCTTGCGAGTATGGAAGGTGCCGTGCTTTCTGGTAAGCTGACAGCGCAGGCTATTTCAACGGCCAATAACCAATGAAAAATTAAGAATTTTTCATAAAGACGTAAAAAATCTCCCGTTTTCTAAACGGGGGAAAATCAGTTCTAATCTTTAAATTTCTTATTCTCGGATGCTGCAACTGTCAAAACTCCAGTGCATGAGAACTCTGGCTTCTGTGGATGACTCCTACGAACTGTGCCGCCAAGTCACCGCGAGTTATGCCAAAAATTTTTATTTAGGCACTCAACTCATGCCCGAAGCCAAGCGTCGGGCGATTTGGGCGATTTACGTCTGGTGCCGCCGCACCGACGAACTCGTAGACGGGCCAGGCGCTGCTGCCACAACCCCTGAAACCCTGGATTTGTGGGAAAAACGCTTGGAATCGGTGTTTGCAGGCCACCCCCACGACGACTACGACGTAGCGTTGGTGGATACCCTGTCTCGTTTCCCGATCGACATTCAGCCGTTTCGAGAGATGATTGCGGGCCAGCAAATGGACTTGTACCGCAGCCGCTACGAAACTTTTGAAGAGCTCAATCTTTACTGTTATCGAGTAGCGGGTACTGTAGGGCTGATGTCGATGTCTGTCATGGGTGTAGGCGAATCGAGCTCCGCTGCTAACTGGAATTGGCACTGGGGGAATAAAATTCCCAAAGAAGAAGCGATAGCCCTGGGTATTGCCAAGCAGTTGACTAATATTCTGCGCGATGTCGGAGAAGACGCCCGCCGCGGCCGCATTTACATTCCCTTAGAAGACTTAGCCTTGTTTAACTACACCGAAGAAGATTTATTCAACGGTGTAATTGACAACCGCTGGCGGGAATTGATGCGGTTTCAAATTCAGCGAGCTCGCAAATTATACGCCAGCGCCGAGCCCGGAATTAAAGTGCTCAGTCCCGATATCCGCTGGACAGTTTGGGCGGCTACAATGCTTTACAGCAGAATCTTAAATGCGATCGAACGCAATCAGTACGATGTTTTCCAGAAGCGGGCTTATGTTAGCAATTCTCAGAAACTGCTGTGTCTCCCCGCCGCTTGGATGAAGTCAAAAGTGCTTTAACCGCAGGCAATTTTGCTGGCGATTCGGCAACGGGTAAGGGGTATTTGTCAAGTTACAAATTATATGATGTCCAGCAAATTGCATATGAGGTTTGTGGGGATGCGCTAGTGCCGTGTCCCTAACTTTGTTAGGTTAACTTAAGTCAATTTATAAGTCAAATTAGTGGAGTAGCGGGCGGAATTTTCAATTGGGCGATCGAACTTTCCAACAATTGCTTTTCCTGCTGGAGTTTTGCTTCTAAATTTTGAATTTGTTCTCGGCGGGCTTCAACTTCAATCAAGCGGCGAGACAATTCTTGACTCTGCAAAGTGAGAGATTGCCTCCAATCTTCTGCTTTCTGGGCTTCTTGCTGCAAAAAATCGGGAGTAAAGCCTGTTGTTAAATATTTCTCAACTAATTGTAGTACCCAGTTTGTAGCTGCTTGAATATTTACAACCTGGTTATTTTCGCCAATATCTGCTAATACTAGCATCCCTTCATTTAAAACATTAGGTGCCGAGTTAATTGGATTTTGAGCAAAATCTGGCGGTAGAGTCAAGACAGTTTCTTCAAAAAGCATAGCCCAAGTATCCTCAGCATTTTGGCAAGCCAGCAATTGCAGACTTATCTCGCCTAAAATTTCCTGATTTTGTACTTGGGCTAAATATAACATGAGGGTAATAAGTGATTGCTTATTAGTTATTCATAACTGGTAATGGGTAAAAACAGCTATCCGTGTATCCGTGCATTCGGCGTCCTGCTATTGGTAATTGATAATTGTAGGATTTGCGATATCCTAGGGGCGGGTTTTACAAACAATTTATGCTTGAAACTAACTATCTCGTAAACCCGCCCCGGCCACAGTCAACAGTCAACAGTCAACTGTCAACTGTCAACTCTTAAAACAACTTTAGCCGATCGCGCAAAATCTCAGCTTGTTTTTCGGCTTCCGCCAAAGCATCCCTCGCCCCCTGAACCACATCAGGAGTAGCCTTATCCACAAACTTCTGATTAGTCAAGCGCGCCGCAGTATGCTTAATTTCAGCTTCCACCTTGCTCAACTTCTTCTCTAATTTAGCACGCAAAGCGGCCAAATCCACGACCCCAGCCAGAGGAATCAATACTTGCACAGTACCGACAACCCCGGCAATTGACCCCCCTTGCCCCCCATTCCCAAGCGGGGATTCTGCATCCAAACTAGCAGTTACGGTCAGATTTTCGACTTTTGCCAAATCCTGAATGTAAACGCTTCCATCTGAGATTATTTGGCGTTCTTTCTCGCTTTCGCTTTGCAAAATCGCCGTCACCTTCACACTCGGTTTGATATCAGCATCGGCGCGCAAATTGCGAATAGTGCGAATAGTACCAAACAATAACTCAAATTGCTGTTCTAACTCTGGATCAATTAGCGAGATATCGGCTTCAGGATAAGCTTGCAAAGCCAAACATCGATCGTCACCTGTTTGAGTCAGAGTGTGCCAAATCTCCTCAGTAATGTGCGGCATAAAAGGATGCAGCAGTTTCAGAATCCCTTCCAACACAAAAGCAAAAGTTTGCTGTGCCACTTTCTTAGAATTTGGTTCAGCATCCTGCTGCAAGCGAGACTTGACTAACTCAATATACCAGTCACAGAAATCGCCCCAGATAAACTCATAAAGTCCCTTCGCTGCTTCCCCCAAACCGTAATTTTCCAAACAATTGCGGCTTTCTTGCACAACTTGATAATAGCGAGACAGAATCCAGCGATCGCACAATTCCAAACCACCTCCCCCAGAAGGACTTCCCAACTGCTGCGGCGTCTGTCCCTCCAAATTCATCATCACAAACCTGGCCGCATTCCACAACTTATTCGTGAAGTTCCGGGAAGCTTCCACTGATTTCGATTCATCAGTTTTGCGATCGTACTCCATGCGAATATTTTGACCGGCCCCAACCACTTCCTTAACCAAAGTGTAGCGCAAAGCATCAGTACCGTACTTGCCAATCAACAGCAGCGGGTCGATACCGTTGTTTTTACTCTTAGACATTTTCTGACCGTTTTCATCCAACACTAAACCGTGAATGTAAACAGTATCAAAAGGCATCTTTCCCGTAAAATGTCCTGCCATCATCGTCATTCTAGCAACCCAGAAAAAGATGATATCAAAACCAGTAACCAAAGTAGTTGTCGGATAGTAAAACTCCAAATCTTTAGTTTCGTCCGGCCATCCCAGAGTTGAGAAAGGCCACAAACCGGACGAAAACCAAGTATCCAATACGTCGGGATCTCTTGCTAGCTGCACGTCATTACCAAATTTAGCCGTTGCTTTTTCCTTAGCTTCAGCTTCAGTTTTCGCAACTATAAAAGGTGTTGTATCAGTAATTTCTCCTTGGGTTTCGCTAACAGCATACCAAGCCGGAATTTGGTGTCCCCACCACAATTGTCTGGAGATACACCAATCCTTTAGCTTCACCAACCAATCGCGATAAACCTTTGTCCATCTGTCAGGAACCAAGACTGGTGAGTTACTTTGATCTAATGCTTCTAAAGCGCGTTGAGAAAGAGGATCTATCTTCACAAACCATTGCGTAGATATCAACGGTTCGACCGCAACTTTGCCACGTTCGCTGTAGGGAACTGTATGCTTGTAATCTTCTATTTTAACCAAAACCCCGTCAGTTTCTAACCGCTGCACCACATTTTTCCTGGCAACAAATCGGTCTTGTCCCTGGAACTCTCCGGCATTTTCATTTAAACTGCCGTCCTTATTCATGATGTTAATAAACGGCAAATTATGACGCTTACCCATCTCGAAGTCATTCGGATCGTGGGCGGGTGTCACCTTGACACAACCAGTTCCGAAAGTCGGATCGACAAACTCATCAGCAATGATTGGAATTTCGCGATTCACGATCGGCAAAGTCACAGTTTTACCGATAAGATGTTTGTAGCGATCGTCCTGTGGATTCACAGCCACCCCAGTATCACCCAACATCGTTTCCGGCCGAGTCGTCGCCACCTCCAAATAACCAGAACCGTCCGTCAAAGGATAGCGGAAATGCCACAAATGGCCTTCAACTTCCTGCTGGTCTACCTCCAAATCCGACACAGCAGACTGACTAGCCGGACACCAATTCACCAGGTAATTGCCGCGATAAATCAGCCCCTCATCGTACAGACGCACAAACGCTTCTAAAACCGCAGCGGATAAGCCTTCATCCATCGTAAAGCGTTCACGCGACCAATCGACAGACACGCCCAAACTGCGTAATTGATTAGTAATAGTATTGCCCGATTCCGCTTTCCACTCCCAGGCCCGTTCCAAGAATTTTTCTCTACCTAAATCGTGGCGAGTTTTGCCTTCTGCTTTGAGTTGCTTTTCGAGAATAGTTTGAACTGCGATGCTAGCATGATCCGTTCCCGGCAACCACAGGGTATTGCGTCCAGTCATGCGGTGATAGCGGACGAGGACATCAATCAGCGTCTCTTCAAAAGCGTGTCCCATGTGGAGGCTGCCGGTCACGTTGGGCGGCGGGATGACGACGCAGTAAGGTTCGCCGCCGGCTTCTGGGTCAGCTTTGAAGGTTTGGTTGTCTTCCCAGTATTTTTGCCACTTGGCTTCGGTGGCTTGGGGGTCGTATTGGGGGGGTAGGTTTGCGGTCATGGTGGCTTGAGAGTTTGATCTTATTTAAGATTGTGCCATAGAAGGGAGGAGAAGAGTTTTGAACCGCATCCGCGTCAGAGGCAGAGGGAAGAGCGATATTCAAGGCGGGGCGGGTTTACGTTAAAATGAAGGTAAAATTAAAAGGTTTGATGGCATTATGAATGTAGCAGCACTTCGACATCAAATCGATCGATGGCTCGATCGACTCTCTCCAGAACATCTGGCATTAGTTGCGAGTTTTATAGAGTTTCTAAGCCAAAAGCAACGTCAGGGGGTAATCATTTCGCAAAATAATCTGCCAGAGGTTTTCTCAGCAGAAATCCCAGAGATGCCTCCTGCTAATTCTTTTAGTATTCCAGAACCCTCAGAAATTGACGGAGAGGGCCAATCTAAAGCAGCGCTTCTACAAGATTTTCGGCAAGCTTGGCACGAAGCCATGACTGGGCAAACCATTTCGGTTGCTCAAATGTGGGAAGGAATTGAAAATGACTGACTTGCCCTTAATTCAAGTTATAGTTTCACCAACCTTCAATCGCAATTTACGCACTCTTGCAAAAAAATACCGCAGCATTCGCAATGATATTCAACCCATTATCGAACAACTCACACGGGGAGAACTGCCAGGAGATCGAATTGCTGGAGTCGGTTATGCAGTCTTCAAGTTGAGAGTCCGAAATAGCGACACTCAAAAAGGTAAAAGTGGTGGATACCGTTTAATTTACTACGTCCAAACAGCAACGGGAATCATTTTGCTGACCCTTTACGCCAAATCCGAACAAGTCGATATTGCAGCAGAGGATATTCAGAACATTATTACAGAATACGAGCAGCAGCAGAGCGAAGATCGAGAGGATATCTAAGAGTTTGGGAATCTTGCGCCGTCGAATATGAGGTTTCGACATCTTCAGTGGTAAAATCCTTTTAATATCTTATTTGACAGAAATCCCTAATCCACAACCCGCCTTCTCTGGGAGAAAGCCACGATTTTGCCGAGCGACTGTTTTTTTGCATTAGTCCTACTGGTAAGCTGTTCGGCATTTAAAAGACTATAGTAGGGTGCGGAGCGTACATAAGCGTTTCCCTTGAAAGCGTAAGTGTTATAACTGACGCACCCTACAAGCCTCGTTAGTGTTTTAAATGCTCCACAGCTTAAAACAAATTGCAATAATTAAGAATCGCAATGAATAACAGTTATCAAACTCCAGGAATTGCGTTTTTTGTTCTCAAACTCAAACAAAAATTTCTAGTTTGTAGGCGGGATTTAACATCGTCTAGCAACACGGGCTACTGCTAGACCTCGATTATTTCACCTCCTTATAATCCACCCCATAACTCGTATCTCTCCCCGACAAATACGTAGTTTTCCCGGTTAAAGTCTCCAGAGTTTTTTTCGTTTCAGCCGAAGTAATCGAATTCAGAGGTACGCCGAACTTGCTAGCCAAACCAGCCGCCACGCCTACACCTTGTCCTTGATAAATATTCACCGTCGCAATTCGCCCGACGGATACAGCCATACCCACATAACCCGACGATCGCCCGACAATGGCTAAATTCTTGACTTTGCTAGCCAAAGCGCTTTCTATGCCGAAATTATACACTGGCAGCGGCGGAATTCTCGCAGATAAATTCTTGACTCCGCCCCGCATATCGAAATCGTAGGAAAAACTGCCGATCGACTTTCCGGGTACTGTTCCTCCTTTGATAATCTCCTTCCCCGTCAGCGGATCTACCACATCGCGAACGTTCAAACTTTGCCTGATATAAATCTCGTCTGGAAGAAATACTCTCACGTCTTTACCAGACTTCTTTTGTAGCCAGTATTGGAGATGTGACATTTCTTTAATCATTTCAGGAGTCGGTTTTCTGCCGTTAGCTTCCATCTTCATGATTTGGTCAACTTGGTATTTAAACAGAAACCCGTTCCAGGAAAGCACATTTTTGTTATAAACGCAGACATTGCCTTTATCAAAAAAGAATCCTTTATTTTGACTGAAGGGCAGATTTCTGTCTATGTGATACGCTGCACCTATAGCTACACTTCTGATGTCGTAGCCGTCTGTATATGGCTGATAAATCGTACTCCAGAAATTCCTCATCCAGAATTTTGTACTAGCCGGATCTTTAGATTTTGTAATGCTCTCTTTAATCTTTTTTACCAAAAGCCGATTGTATAGAATGTCATCTTCTATTCTGCGGAATTCGGACATCGTTATACCTGTAATTCTCGGAACTATAGAGACAGCTAAAGTTTCATTTTTGGATTTTATATTTTGAGATTCATATCCTGTATAATAAGATAATCCGGCTTTCCTGGCTAATTCCGCGTCTTGAGTTACGTCAATAAAAGAGTTGGCTTTAATTCTTAAGGTGCTGCCTTTTACTTCGGCATATTCGATTTTTTTATCTACGACGTGGGGAGTAAGAGTTGAGTTGGAAATAACTCTGACTTTTGCTGCTGAAAGCATTTGCCTGAGAGCTTGATCTGCCCTTTTTGGATCTAAGCAAGATTCGGGCGCATTCGCTTTATCTAAGAATTCCTTAAAACATTGGGCGTAGGGTTGGCGATACCAACCGGGGATTTTATCTACATCGATGTAAGCTAAACCGCCGCGGGTGAGTAAGCCGCCCAAAGGTGCTCTTCCGTAGTTCGATCGCACGATCGCAACTTTGCCCTTTGCGCCTAAAGTTTTCTTCGCCCATATCGCTGCACATATCCCCGGTACTTCATCACCATATACTACTACATCGAACGTTTGCTCCGGTGATTTTTTGGGAGGTACCGGAGGCGGGCTGCTGGATTTTTGCTGCAGAGTTCCATTGTCTAAAGTGGCACTTGCTGGGTTTCTATTTGCGATATAATTTTCTATTTCTCTGAAAGCCGGATAATTCAGTAAAAGTTTTAGGGCGGCAAAGATGATTGCAATTGAAGCTAGTTTCTTGAAAGTAGAGAGCATTCAGTTGACTCGTGGATAAATTTGCAATACCTGATAGGGAAGTTCAGGGTTTACGGAGTTGAATATAGCACGTTTAGATAATTTCGACACAGTTTTAAATTTTCCGGGAACCGTGGTAAACGAATCTTCTCAACCCAAACCTGGTGATGCTGTCCTTGGCAGCCAAAATGCTACAATTACATCAATCACCAATTGAAACATAAAAAACATGACTTTTGAGGCGGTTTTAAATCTTGTTAAGCACTTGTCTCTAGCCGAAAAGTTACGATTGATTAAGTGGATAGTTCCTGAAATAGAACGAGAATTAGTTGTTGGGCAGACTCCCCGCAAATCATTGTGGGGTTTATGTGCTGACTTGGGAATTGCACCTTCTGCCGCTGAAATAGATGAAGTTCGCAGCGAAGAATGGGCGAATTTCCCAAGGGAGGATTTCTAATGCTGCGTGCTGTAGCGGATACTCATGCTGTGATCTGGTATATCTTTGCCGATTCGCGAATTTCGGTGACTGCTAGAACGACAATAGAACAGATAGCTGCCGAAGGAAATCAGGTGGCTTTTTCATCAATTACATTAGCAGAAATTGTCTATCTGAGTGAGAGAGGGCGGATTAATTCAACTACTCTCGATCTATTATTGAGAGAAGTTGAGAGCGATGATGCCTTATTGGTTGAAATTCCTTTTGATCGCAATATAGCTTTGACTTTAAGGCAAGTTGACCGATCGCAAATTCCCGATTTACCCGATCGCATTATTGCTGCTACTGCTTTGTATCTTAATGTACCCGTTATTAGTCGCGATCGCCGGATTCAATTATCTAGTATAGACACAATTTGGTAAATCTGAGTCACTCAACGCAAGTTTAACTTTTCCGGCAACTGTTGTTAGCGGTTTTGCCTGTGTTACTGGTTTGGGAGGGCTATTGATGTGGGTAAGGATGGTGGGTGCGAGCCTATCTCAGATATCTGGTGTCGGGAAGGGCGATGGGTTACAATAATTTAAGAACAACAATTGAGTCACCTTAAACATACAGAAAAAATGGAAAAAGTTTTTGTACATCCTGAATGTCCTTTTTCAGCAAACACATTTAACTTATTGGCACAATTTTATGAAAACCCAAGCTCAGATTTTTACATAGCACACAAAAAAGATTTTTTGAAGTATGTTGAAAATCCCTTGAAATATATTTTAAGCCAGGTCGAAGAGCTGTTACCTGATATTATAAAAAAATATATAAATATCAAGTGGGAGCAATTTGGAGAAATCGTTGAAACAAAAGGTTTACAATCAGTAGCTTACAGTGTGTCTTTGGGTTATGGAGATATCAATTATATAGATAATGCTCGCCTAGTGCTAAGATTTGATAACCAAGACTTAACTTTTGGTTTGTGTGCCGAATTTAACGATATTGATGTTTTGAGAGATAATTATGAAAGCAATTATATAAATGACCCATTGGCAATCGATATCCTTAAACGTTATAATCTTCCTAATCAATATCATTGCTATTTAACCAACCAAATAATTCGTTGTAATTACCCTGTGCATGAATATCGTCTGACAATAATGAAACCTCAAAAATGTATTTATGAATTATTAGAAAGTATTATTTCTTTAGTTGCCAAACAAACACTAAAATTTGACGGTCAGCATAAAATTACTAACATTCAGGTTGCTAGATCGCTTGAAGCAGAAGAAGTATTAGGATATTCTGCACAACAGTTAATTCAGATAATAGCACAAACGTTTAAAAAAGTATTTCCATTATTTGTGATTTCAAATCTGTACGACAATGATTTACCTCTTCTTATAAGTCAATTTTTTTCAGTATATGAAAAGGAATTTAATCCAGTATATCAACTAGAAAAAATTTCCGAAACTACTGGTTTTCAAACAACCCAACTAACCCAATGGATACACACCATTAACCGCAAAGGCCAAACCATCATCCAAGGCCCCCCCGGAACCGGAAAAACCTTCCTCGCTCAAAAACTCGCCCAACACTTAGTCGGTGGCGGTGACGGTTTCTCAGACATTATCCAATTTCATCCAGCTTATACTTATGAAGACTTTATTCAAGGCATCCGTCCCCAAAGTCAAGATGGGCAATTAACTTATCCAATAGTTCCCGGTAGGTTCCTAGAATTCTGCGAAAAAGCCGAAGTCTGTGAAGACACTTGTGTTCTCATTATTGATGAAATTAATCGCGCAAATTTATCTCAAGTCTTTGGCGAGTTAATGTATTTGCTTGATGACCGCGATCGCACTGTTAAACTAGCCAGCGGTAAACTATTTAGAATCCCTAAAAATGTCCGCATTATCGGCACAATGAACACCGCAGACCGTTCTATTGCCTTAGTCGATAACGCACTCCGCCGCCGCTTCGCATTCATTCCTGTCTATCCAAACTATGAAGTGCTGCGACAGTATCACCACAGAGAGAAAACAGATTTCCCAGTTGATAAATTAACTAGCATTCTAGAAAATGTCAATCGCGCAATTAACAACAAACACTATCAACTAGGCATCTCCTTCTTTTTGACAAAAACCTTAGCTGAAGATATCCAAGACATTTGGCAAATGGAAATCGAGCCATACCTCGAAGAATACTTCTTTGATAACCAGGCAAAAATGGATGAATTTCTCTGGGATAAAATCAAATATCAATTCAGCACTTGATAATCTAACGCTACAATTACCGAAAACACGGCGTTACAGCATCTATGAAACGAGAATCACCCCAAATTATCGAACTTACAGAATATCAATTAGCCACTTTTGAACAAGACTCAATCCCAGAATCAGTAGGCCAAAAAATATACCATAATTATGCCAAGGAAATCGAGATAGAATTTCCCAACTTTAAAACAAAATATCAATGGCATTTAAAATCTAAAGGCAGAGTTGGCAACATTCCTATCACTCCAGAATTTCACATCGCCATCCGCCCAAAGGTTCCCATAAACAACCTCTTCGGAATGATTGACTATGCCTACAACCTTAAGATAAAATTTCCCCAAGGCTCGATTCAGTGCCAATCTTTACAAGAAAGTTACGAGAGATTAGCTAACATTCTTGCCCAAAAAATTCTAGAACGCTGTCGCAAAGGATTATATCGCGATTACTTATCCAAAACAGAAAGACTCGCCTACATTCGCGGCCGCGTCGATTTGCGGTCAGCCCTGCAAAAACCTTGGGATGTTAAACTAAAATGCCACTATAACGAACAAACAGGCGATATCGAAGATAATCAAATTCTCGCTTGGACACTTTTCATCATTGGCCGCAGCGGTTTGTGCCGTGAATCTGTTTCATCCACTGTGCGAAAAGCCTTTCACGCACTCCAAGGATTTGTTACATTAAAACCTTTTAAACCAGAAGCTTGTATTGATAGAAATTATCACCGTTTGAATGAAGATTATCAACTTTTACACGCCTTATGTCGATTCTTTCTAGATAACACAGGGCCTAGTCACGAAACAGGCGATCGCGAAATGCTCCCTTTTCTCATAGACATGGCTAATTTATATGAACAATTTGTCGCTGAATGGCTCAAAGCAAATACACCAAAACGCTTTAAGGTCGAAGAACAATACCCAGTTAAACATGACAAAGATTATTTCGATGAGATTGACTTAATTATACGCGATATTGAAACAAATGAAATCCTGTACGTCCTCGATACAAAATACAAAGCTCCCGATAGAGTAGGCAGTGATGACCGTCATCAAATAGTTGCTTACGCAAATGCCTTAAATTGCCAAAATGCAATTCTCGTCTACCCGCAAAACCTCAAACAGCCACTAGAAATAAAACATGGTGAGATTCGAGTTCGCAGTCTAACTTTTTCCCTAGATAGCGACCTCAATGAAGCCGGAAAAACCTTCTTAAAATCTCTACTTCCAAACACCCTCCCCTAACTCTACTCTGCGCCCTCTGCGCCCTCTGCGGTTCATTTATCCACAAAAAAAGAGGCGCAATTGCGCCTCCCAAATCTTTCATGTCTGTGTTCTAAACACTAACAGCCACTTTCGCTTCTTTTGCAGTCAACTTCTCGTAAGTCGCCCGCATCTTCAATCCGACTAACACTTGGAACAAACCAGTTCCATTGTTAGAACCAGGATATTCGCGGTGCTGAAGCAACAGGTGAGTTAACTCGCCTTCATACTTCGCAGAAGTCTTGCTCAAATGGCTTTCGATGTAAATAACTTCTTCGAGATTCTCGAATTGACCATCTACTTCCAAAATGGAGACTTCGTGACCGTAGAAAGCATCAGGCCCGTAGTACATCTTAATTCCGGGATAGGAACAAGTCAGCTTGCGGCCGCAAGGAACCCAGTTAATTGTTGAACCTTCGTCAAACAAATACGCAGGCTCAAAATTGGCGATGCCTTCACGCTGGATCATTTGCACGCGCAGAACTTTCCGCTCCTTGTCATCTTTGATCAAGTTGGTCGGCAACACTTGAATTACCACATCAGCATATTGCTTTTGCGGGTCAATGTAGGCGGTAAAATCAGGTTTGCGAGCATTGATCGCAAACAGCACGTCTTCGTAACGGTGGCCCCGTTCTGCCATGTCGCGCTGGATTTTCCAAGCAATTTTTACCTCGTCGCTGATGTCGAGGTAGACGCTGAAGTCGAGGAGCGATCGAACTCGCTCGTCGTAAAGGGGATGCAGCCCCTCAATCACAATCACATGATTCGGCTCTACCCGCTCAGGAGGATCGAGCAGACCGGTTTCGTGGTTGTAAATCGGCTTGTCGATCGCGTGACCTTCTTTGAGCGCCTTCATTTGCTCAGCCATCAGGTCAAAATTGTTCGCTCTGGGATCAAGGGCTGTAATCCCTGTTTCCTTGCGCTGCTTGCGATCGAGACAATGATAGTCATCGAGGCAGATTACAGTAACGAAATCTTCCCCGAACAAATCTGTCAATCGGCGTAAAAAAGTAGATTTTCCGCATCCGGAATCTCCGGCAACGCCAATTAAAACCACGCGATCCGGCTTACTTGTCATAGTTTCCCTCTAACAAAATCACTGTTTACTAACTAACTCAAGTCTAGATTCCACAAAATTTCTGCCCGCAGGTAGCCGCAAGCAGGCTTTGTGCTGCTGTGCTACCCCGAGAGGATCAAGTTCTCACCAGCATACAGCAGTGAGTTGACTGCCTGCCCGGGAAGACCCAAGCAATCTTCAAGGCAAGTAATTAATACTAACTTTAGCGGTTAATCTTACCAGAATGCGTCGGCCCCCTACAAGCTCAGCCTCATTAAACTGCTCGAATCTTCCTTGATCTGGTGGGGCGCTCCCCAAATCACAAGGACTTATCGGGGCAGATCCCCCGATCGGGTAAAATATTGGCAGTACGCAGACAACAATAGCTATAGGTCAACAGCCGAACGCAATAGGGCTCGGTGAGCGCGGCGTTCGGCTAGTAGGGATTTGATACGCGAGCGATCGCAACTTCAACCTTCCCGCCGGCGTGGCGAGGCCCAAAAATTGGCGCGGCCAATTAGTCCCGATGGCCTTAAGAAAAAAGTAAATTGAGTCTAACGTCACATTCTCTTTCTTTATAACTCTGTATCGTGAAGGACAAGCAACAAATGTACAGCCCAAGCATATCTGGTGTGGCGGCCAACTCAGAATCAGGCAGCCGCATCTTTGTTTACGAAGTGGAGGGTATGCGTCAGAGCCAAGCAACTGACCAAATAAGTAACCCGATTCGCCGTAGCGGCAGCGTATTTATCTCCGTGCCCTACGAGCGCATGAATCAGGAAATGCGCCGGATTGCTCGCATGGGTGGAAGAATTGTCAGCATCCGCCCCTCCAACAGCGCTCCCGAAACAAATGGCAAAGTCGCACCAGAAGCAGGGCTACAGAGTCAGAAATCTGGAGAAGAAACTAAGCCCATGACTCAAGCCAAGGAAAAAGTTCAGGTTCCTGTTAACCTCTACAAACCGGCCAATCCCTATATTGGTAAGTGCATTTCTACAGAAGAATTGGTCAGAGAAGGCGGCGAGGGTACAGTCCGTCACGTCAAATTTGACATTTCTGGAGGCAATTTGCACTATCTCGAAGGTCAAAGTATCGGGATTATTCCCGATGGCACAGATAAAAACGGCAAACCTCACAAAATTCGGTTGTATTCGATCGCCTCCACCCGTCACGGAGACGATGTAGACGACAAAACAGTCTCTCTGTGCGTCCGCCGCCTAGAGTACAAAAGCCCAGAAACCGGTGAAAAAGTCTTTGGCGTTTGTTCGACTTTTCTCACCGGTTTGCAACCTGGAGATGATGTCAAAATCACCGGCCCCGTAGGCAAGGAAATGCTGTTGCCCGACGACGAAGAAGCCACCATTATTATGATGGGTACCGGTACGGGTATTGCTCCTTTCCGGGCTTATTTGTGGCGGATGTTTAAAGAAAACAACCCCGATTACAAATTCAGAGGTTTAGCTTGGTTGTTCTTTGGAGTTGCTTACACTCCCAACATTCTTTATAAGGAAGAGTTGGAGCAATTGCAGCGCGAGTTCCCCGATAATTTCCGCTTGACTTATGCCATCAGCCGCGAGCAAAAGAATGTTGACGGCGGCAAGATGTACATTCAAAACCGGATTCAAGAGAACGCAGACCAATTATGGGAATTGGTTCAAAAGCCGAATACTCACACTTATATCTGCGGTTTGAAGGGTATGGAAGGCGGAATTGATGAGGGAATGTCGGCCGCGGCTGGCAAATACGGCGTTGACTGGGCTGCCTATCAGAAACAGTTGAAGAAAGATCACCGTTGGCACGTTGAAACTTATTAATGTGTTACCTGATTTAATCTGATTTGTAGGGTGGGCTTGGCTCGCCCTACAATTGTTTTTAGGGCAATTGTCTCCGACTTGTAATATCGTTTCCGGTTGCATCGGAATAATGTTGACTGTTGACGGTTGACTGTTGACAGTGAACAGTGAACAGCCAACAGTGAACAGTCAACAGTCAACTCGCATTTACTATTCCGACGCTAACGGAATTGATATAAGGTACCGAATGCGTACCCTACAATACTATTTTCATTGCTCCGGTACGGGAATAGCCTACAATGGTTGTGGCTTAATTGAGTTTCTACGGGTCAAAGTCGTGGCTTTCAAAATTGGTTTGTTAGGTTTGGGTACAGTTGGCGCGGGAACAGCAGAGATTTTGCTCTCCCCAGACGGCCGCCATCCGCTGTTGCAGGAATTGGAAATCTATCGGGTGGGAGTGCGCGATATTTCTCGAACTCGGTCTTTACAATTGCCAGAAAATGTGCTGACAACTGACCTAGAAGCGATCGCAACTGACCCGGAAATTGATATTGTAGTAGAACTGATTGGCGGATTGGAACCGGCGCGATCGCTAATTCTGCAAGCTATTGCCAGCGGCAAGCACGTCGTCACTGCCAACAAAGCAGTTATCGCCCGCTACGGTAATGAAATCTTCGAGGCCGCCAACAAAAAAGGCGTTTACGTAATGCTAGAAGCTGCTGTCGGCGGCGGCATTCCGGTCATTCAAAGCCTCAAACAATCTTTAGGTGCAAACCGCATTAAAACTGTCACCGGCATTGTCAACGGCACAACTAATTACATCCTGACGCGGATGCAAACAGAAGGCGCAGACTTTGCCGAAGTGCTCGCCGACGCTCAGCAATTAGGTTATGCTGAAGCTGACCCCACAGCAGATGTAGATGGATTAGATGCTGCCGATAAAATTGCTATTTTAGCCTCGCTAGCTTTTGGCGGACGCATCAAATTAGCAGATGTTCACTGCGAAGGTATCACAAAAGTTAGTGCGGCTGATATTGACTACGCCGACAAGCTGGGATTTGTGATTAAATTGTTGGCTATTGCTCAAGAAACCTCCCGCTACAATGGCAAGCAAGCTGAGGGAGAAACCGAACTGCTGTCAATTCGAGTGCATCCGAGTTTTGTGCCGAAAACTCACCCGCTGGCGAGTGTTAACGGGGTTTACAATGCAATTTTAGTCGAAGGAGAGCCGATCGGGCAATTGATGCTGTACGGGCGCGGCGCCGGTGCGGGCCCAACAGCTAGCGCCGTAGTATCCGACATAATGAATGTGGCGGCCATCCTGAAAACCGAAACTGTTCCGATTCCCCATCCTTTACTCAGTTGCAGTCACCAACACTACTGCAAGATTGCTCCGATGCAGGAACTTGTTACTCGTTTTTATGCTCGTTTTCTGACGCGCGATACTCCGGGGGTAATTGGCAAACTCGGCACTTGTTTCGGCAACCACAAAGTTAGTTTGGAATCTGTTGTGCAGACGGGAATTCACGGCGATTTAGCAGAAATTGTCGTCGTGACTCACGATGTTAGGGAAGGGAATTTTCAACAAGCACTCGATGAAATTCGCGCGCTGGAAGCAGTCGATAGTGTGGCTAGCACGTTGCGAGTTTTGTAAAAGTGATTTGCTAGGGGCGGGTTTCACCGACAATATGTGCCAATAATTGACAATCTCTAAAACCCGCCCTTGCCCAACGGTAAATCCCGATGTACATTTGGCGGATGTGGTAGGGGCGGGTTTCACCGACAATATGTGCCAATAATTGACAATCTCTAAAACCCGCCCTTGCCCAACGGTAAATCCCGATGTACATTTTTCGCCTTTGATATAAGTAAAATTTGATGTGGGCTATCTGTTGTGTGCGGGCGGGTTTATGTAGATTGTTTGTGGTAATTAAATATTGTTGGTAAAACCTGCCCCTACCAAAATAATGAAAACAACCAAATTGGATTTTGTCGATGGCAAAACGGGAAGGCACTTGCTAGATTCTCTCTACGAAAAGTTTGCCAAACCCCAAATGCACGATACTTTTAAACCCAATAATCCTTCAATTTACGTTCGGCACGAGGAAGGGCAAGTTATTGATGGAAATTATATCATAAAAAAAGTGTTTGAAGACTCTCGCACTGGTTTTTATGCTGAAAGTCGCTTCCCCATTTCTGGCAATGATGCGCCTGTTTTAGTGATTCGCGGCTACGGTTCTTGGTATCCTTTCGAGCGCGTTTTGGAAGATACGCCAGATGTATTTATGGCCAAACTAGAACGCCAGTTAAAATCGGCGCAAACTGCGGGTGCTATTGATTGGATAAAGCAGCAATTTCACAGCGGGAATCCGCCCGATGTCATCGGAGAAAGTTTGGGTGGCAAAGTTGCTCAGCAAATAGCAGCAAAATACCCGGATTATATTAGATCAACTGTAATTTTTAATTCTTTGGGCGTTTCGGAAAAGTTAGCTAAAACTTCCACCGCTAAGAATGTTTTTCACTACTTTACTTTAGGCGAAAGGTATGCTTTCTGGGCAAATGAAGGCGATTACATACCGGGAACGATTTTTGTGATTTCCCAGAAGGGGAAAAGCTGTTGTTATAAAATCGAAGAGGCGATCGTCCGAATGGCGCGTTTTGAAGGCAATTTTCAGAAAAGACGAGCCCTGGTGGTAGTATTGGCTCAGTTGCTTTTGGTAAACAGACACAATGCGATCGTCCTCAACAAGCGAAGACCAGTAGTCGTTGAGATCGATCGCACTCAATTGCAAATTTTCCGAAAAAAGCGCTTTGTTTAAACTCAGACAGAATTGCTTCAGGCCGCAGATGGCTGATTTTCCCGCGCTGCGACTGCGAGAACCAGACAAAGTGCTGCGATCGCTTTTTCCCATTCTTGCTTTACAGCCGTGGGTTGAACTTCATCAAAGGCGCTAACTAAACGAGGGATCGCTCGTTCTAATGCCTGTCTGGGAATTGATTTGTGCAGATCAACTAAACGAGTTAAACTTTCTTGATTCTTCAAAAAACCGACTACCCATTTCGTAGTATGATCGGGACTGTCAGGCACATTTTTAATTTCTAGTTCTGTTTGCAACCAGTCGTAAAAAGGCGGCAGCTTTTGAGCTAAAACAGTTCCAGCAGTTGGCAAAGTTTCTTTGAGCAAACCACTATCCAGACTTGCGAATAATTGATTGAATTCCGGTGAATCGAGCAAGCTGGTTAATGGCAGTGAAAGCAGGGCTTCAGAAGCCTCAGGGGATACATTTAAAGTCCGCGAAAATGTTTGCAGCATTGGAAAGTCTCTGGTATTGATGACTTTTTTAGCCTAACAATCACGCGAATCAATGAATATGAGCTACCTCATATTAGCAACATTGTAATATCTGGATCGCCAAAGGAGCCTCTAAATCTAGCGGCGTGCTTCTGCGGTTAATAATTTGCCATTAAATATTCTACACAAATTCTCCCTTAGCAACCATTACCACCTTACCACCCACCAAAACTGTTATTTCCCCTTCATTCTTAGCGGCTTGTAACAACAGCAAAGAAGGTCGCTCGATTTCATAACCTTGCTCAACTCTGACATCAATCTTTGCTTGCCCATAATAAGCATATTCTACCAAATATCCCGCCAAACAGCCGTTAGCACTACCAGTCGCCGGATCTTCTGGAATTCCTAATGAATGGGCAAAAACTCGCACGCTTAAATCATTGACATCGTTGTAAGTCTCAGGGCAAAATATTAAAAGTTCTTTCGCTTCTGTGGTATCAATCAGCTCAAAATATCTCTCTAAGTTGACTTGAGCTTTTTTGAGCGAGGCGAGAGTTTTTAATGGGACAATTATAAACGGCACTCCCGTAGAAACTTCTTGAATTGGGAATCTCGAATCAATTTCATCGGTTTCTAAATTCAGCACATTTGCCAGAGTTCCGGCTGATAAAACTTGACCAAAACTAGGCGCGTTTTGTCGCATCCACAAAATATCTGCCGATTCATTGTGATAATTAAAAGTGACGGGGATTTGACCTACGGCTAGATTGAGAATTACTCGATCGACCTTTTCGCGAATAATCTCTTGCTGCAACACAAACGCAGTGCCCAAAGTCGGATGACCGGCAAAGGGCAATTCCTTCTTGGGCGTGAATATCCGCACGTCATAGCCGCCATCTCGCGGATCGGGCGATCGAATAAACGTAGTTTCTGAATAATTGATTTCCCTCGCTATCAGCAGCATTTGGGCCTCAGATAGTTCGGCAACTCCCGCACCGCAAAATACAGCTAGTTGATTGCCAGCATATTTTGACTCGGCAAATACGTCAACTATATAAAAATTCACATTTCCCTCGTTCAACAGTAGTTTGTGTAGCAGGGGTTTCAACCGCCTCCTCCTTATAAAAGAAGTTTTTAACTTGCTATTTCAAACAGCGAATTGCTTCCAACATTCCCCTGGCTTTATTAAGCGTTTCTTCGTACTCCATATCCGGGTTAGAATCAGCCACCAAACCAGCGCCAGCTTGGACAGAAACCGAATGTTTATCGCCTCCTTGAGAACGAACAACCATAGTCCGAATTGCGATCGCACTATTCAACTGTCCCTCAAAATCATAATACCCGTAAACCCCAGAATACGGCCCCCGGCGACAACCTTCCAACTCGTGCACAATCTCCATCGCCCGAATCTTCGGAGCACCGCTAACCGTACCCGCAGGAAAACCAGCTTTCAACAAATCCCAAGCTGTCTTATCCTCAGCCAATTCTCCCACCACATTGCTCACAATGTGCATGACGTGAGAATAACGCTCAATTTCCATTAATTCGTCAACTTTTACAGTACCGTTTCGGCAAACTCTTCCTAAATCGTTCCTGCCCAAATCAACTAACATGACGTGTTCCGCAATTTCTTTCGGATCTTGCAGCAATTCAGCAGCCAAAGCATCATCTTCTTGAGGAGTTTTACCCCGGCGGCGAGTGCCCGCAATCGGTCGCAAAGTTGCAATCTTCTTGCCATCAGCAGTATTTTCCGCCTTCACCATAATCTCGGGACTCGAACCGATAATCTGCCAATCTCCGAAATTAAAATAAGCCATGTACGGAGAAGGATTTATGAGACGCAAAGATCGGTAAAGTGCAAAAGAATCGCCACTGTATTCAGCCTCTAGGCGCTGCGAAATAACTACTTGAAAAATATCTCCCGCTTTGATATAATCCTTAGCCTTTAAAACATTGGCACAATACTTTTCACGGGTAATATTGCTAGTGTAAGCCAATTCTGTATTTCCGGTTGTGGAACGGGCATCTTGCCCGTTATTGGGAGGTGTCCATTCTATGAGAGTAGATTGCCGGGAAAGCGGCGATTGCAGCTTCTGAACTAACCGAGATACCCGATCGCACGCTTGCTGATAAGCATCGGCCAAATCAACGCCAACCTCCCGCAAATCCGCATAGGCGACGGCCCAAATTTTCCGCTTCACCTGGTCGAAAATCAGCAAATTATCCACCTGCATCCACAATCCATCCGGCAAATCATTCTCGCTTGCTGGATGCACGGGAACTCGCGGTTCTATCCACTTAATTAACTCGTAACCCCAAAAACCAAATAACCCGCCAATTCCCGGCGGTAACTGCGGCAATTTCACCGGTTGATAAGACTCCAAACATTCAGTTAAAGCTACAAACGGATCGCCCGTAAATACTTTTTCCGAACCGTCACGGTAAACTTGAGTTGTGCGAGATCCCCTTGCCTCCAAAATCCACAACGGATCGCACCCTAAGAAACTATAACGCCCAAGTTTTTCCCCACCTTCCACCGACTCCAGCAGAAAACTGTAAGGTTGACCCGCACAAACCCGATACCACGCAGACACCGGCGTATCCAAATCAGCAACCCATTCTTGATACACGGGTACAAAATTGCCTTGTTTCGCCAGTTCCGAAAATTGTGAGAAATCGGGAAATATCATATATATCAGAAGGAAGAAGGAAGAAGGAAGAGGGAAGAGGGAAGAAGAAAGAAAGAAGAAGGAAAATGGAATCCTGGCAATAATTTCAGCGATTAAAAGCGTCCTAACCGTCTTGGGTTCAATAAACAAAAGACGGAAAGCAACAGCCATGAGGCTGCTGGTACTCGCCAACTGCCATCACCGCCATCGGTTTGAGCGCGCGCAGCCCCTCTTGCAAACACCAGCGAAACAAACTTGCGTAACGCACCGGCAAGTGGAAAGAAACCTGTGCTTCGGAGTTCGACGCGACCGCCCCCAAAAGCAAAGCCTGCATATCCGCCTCAGTTTCTGCGACGCTGTGGCTCAAAGCCGACACCGCACAAGTATAAGCCACAATCCGACCTTGTTTGCAAGCAACCCAAGGAGAAAAGAAATTCAGGGCGTACTCAATATCGCTAGTTCGATCGCACCTGTATAATTTCTTGCACAAAGCCGCACATTCACCAACATCCTCACTAGCCATCGGTCGCACCTCAAACCCATAGTGCGGCTGGCTGCGAAACTTCCCTTCCATTAACACGAAAGGTTCCTTCACCTCAAAACCCAAAGAAGCGTACAGCGACAGCGACGCCATATTAAAAGATTCCTGAACCAAACGGATGCCCACAGCGTCCTGTCCGCGTTCCAGTAAGGCTTTCATGATTTCGCGTCCCGTGCCGCGGCCTTGAAAAGTTCGAGCGACACTGACGGGCCCGATACCGCGAATCGGGCTGCGTTCGTCCATAAACCCGCAGCCGACAACCGCACCCTCGCGATCGGCTACGATCCCAAAAAATACCGGACTCTCGATTAGCAAGCCCGTTATTTCGGTTGCAAAATCCAGCGTTGGAAAATCTGTAGGGAATTGATGGCGATCGGAAATATCTTTAAAAGCTTCATAAGTAATGGCAGCGCAAACATCGATATCAGAAGGCTGCGCTCGCCTGATTACGACATTCATTTTTAATTTAACGATTAACTTTTAATAAGATTAGAAGTTTGCAGTAGTATTGTGGCGCTGCGGGCTTAGCCTGCTGCGTCAGAATACTACTGCAAAAACAAGTTTACAAGCTGAGCCTTACAGGGAATATTACCTATGTTTTGCTCAGCCATGCAGTCATGCTCTAAGGATCGAAAGTCTTCTTACCGCTGAACTTCAGCTTAGCCGGATTTGGATTGCTGCCAATATTGCGGTCAATCTTACCGTTGTAGGGACGACCTTCGTTCACCTTCTCAGGGAACACGCCATCCTTGGGATGGAGGTACTCAGTAGTACCGTCGGGAAACACGCGGTAAATTTTGTAGTTCGTGATTTTGAATTTAGCCCGCAGTTGCTGGCCACCCAAAGCGATGCACTGCTCCTTGCGGGGCAGATGCAGCAAGTTGTCGCCTTGACGCATAATCGCAGCGCCACCAGTAGGCATTTCAAACACCTGCTCCTTGGGGCTAGTCCAAGTGATAGCGTACTTCTCTTCAACTAGCGCCTTGGTCAGCAAGCCGCCGGTGCTGCCGCCGAAGATTGGGGGTTGTCCAGTAAGTTGTTCGGCCATAGATATATCCAAAGGATTTTTACGGCATCGTATCATTGAGACTGCACGCTGTTCTCGAAATTGTAAGGAAAATTAACAGTTTTTTGGCGATCGATCTTTTCTGATAATTGATAATTAGTAATTAATAATTGATTATTGGTAACTTTAACCAAAGTTAGAAAACAGAATTAGGCAGCACGAATACCGAAAAAATAATCAAAAAAAAAACAGCAATTATTCTGGTGCTTGTGGGGCACCCGAATAATCGCACATTCCCCCAATTTTCCCCCACACACGATCGAACAATTTACCGCGCAACCCTAAGTCAAGAACCACTTAGGGTCATAGCCGCGCGGAATTTGGCTCAAAGCAGTCCAAGTTTCTTGATTGACAATCCCGTCGGCATCAATCCCAAAGCTTTTTTGAAACGCGCGAACAGCTTTGTCCGTCAAACTTGCAAAGTCGCCGTCAATTTTACCGCCATAATGCTTGGAACTTTTGAGAACTTCCTGAACAGTAGCGACTGCTTCCCCAGAACTGCCCAATCTCAGTATCGGCATATTAACTGGAGCTGCAGTATAAAGCGCCTGCCAAGTGAGCGGCCCGACAATGCCGTCCGGCGACAAGAAAACCCGAAACTGAAACAGCTTCACAGAAAATTCCACTGCTTTGTTAAAAATTCCTTTAGCAGGGTGCCGATAAAGTTGCAACTTGGTTAGCAGTTGTTCGAGTTCCAATACCGCTTTATCTTGGGAACCTAATTTTAGTTGTGGCTTGTTGGCCATAGGTTGAGTAGATTTCATCTGGCTTGTAGGTGACATAATCGATTTTCCTACCATCTAGGTTTGAGTATTCTTCTGGAAACAAACTTTTTCCGGGCGAAACATTTGCATCCTCAACTTTTCACGAATCAACACTGGCGTCGGCAGGCCTCAACAGATTCGATCGACTTTTACCATCTCACGGCTTGTGCAGGCCAGATTTATACCATTTTAGATTTTAGATTTTAGATTTTAGATTGGGGATGACGGATTACTATCGGGGTTTGCAGCTTGCCTACAGTTGCATTCTTTTTTTAAACTGGTATGAATTAGCGGCAGCATTCCTAGGTATTCTGTCGCCAAACCGGGTTTAAGAGGGCAAGCGCGTGCTGAATCTGCTTTGATACTTTCTATCCTAAAGGTGAACACCGCTCCCGCCGCATCACCTCTAAGGCCGATCTAAGAGGGTGAGGCTTGAGGGTGACAGAGGGTGTAGCAGCGGAGGCTGGTTCTGCTGCGAAAACTTTTCTGTGCAATCGTGTCTCGATCGAGACTTGCGCGCTCAGACGCTCACAAACCCGGTTTTTTAACTTTGTTCCAAGGCTTTAAGCAACTATTTTCTTTAAAAAACCCAGTTTTTGCCAACGTTTTGTTAATCTAGGTCGCCAGCACCCTACAAAAGAGTTGTTAGCTCAATAGTGTCGGCAGCGCGCACCCTACAACGAGAGTTTAGACGTGAGTAATGTGCGCTTCGGTACACCCTACAATTTTAAGGATTTTGTCTCACCGGCTTAAGGCCAAGAACAACAGATAGGCACTTGAAATTATTAAACATTAGGGTGATTTACAAAATCCGAAGGCCATACGGGACAAATCAATCATGTATTTATAAAAAATTTGATTTCTAATGCGAGCGGGGCAGGGGAATAATCCAACCCGGCAAAATCTACGCACAACCTCAAAAAAAATTCACTATAATTATAGCAATCCCCGCATCATTTGTGAATTTCTTACTCCCTCATAGCGGCTTCGGGAAGGGTTGGGGTGGGGTAAAAAATTTACGACTCCTGCAAGGATTGCTATACAATTTATATGGTGAGTGTTTGCCCTAAAGAACCGGAAATAATCGACACCCTTGTAATTCCGAGCGCTGACAACAGACTGGAATATCCGAATCAGGCACATAAAAATTGTTTACGTTATTTTTTACCAATAAAGCAGAATGCCAAGGTACAGGATTGGGAATGTTTATTGGGTATCAAATAGTAACTGAAAAACCTTGGGAAATGTGGGAATAGTTGTCATACTTAGAAGAGGGAACAGAGTTGGGGTTCGGTATTTCGATTTAGGGTAAACCGAGGGTTAGTTGGCAGCGATATGTCATCCGTTATTAGTGATTAGTTAACTGTTATCAATTGAGTCTAAACAGTGGGAATAGTAAAGTGAAATTCACTTCCTCGGTCTTTTCCTGCCGAATCTACCCAAATTTTACCGCCCCAGCCGGCAACAATCTGTTTGCAAATTGCTAATCCCAAACCGGTACCGCCGGCGCTGCGGCGCAAAGCTCCTTCTTCTTGATAAAATCGATCGAACACTACTTTTAAACTGTTCGCCTCGATTCCCCTCCCCGTATCGGCTACGAGCACTTCCACCATTCGAGAACCGTTGCATTTCGCTCGCACTGTCACGCTTCCTTGAGGTGTGGTGAATTTGCAAGCGTTGTCTAAGAGTTTGGAGAGCACCTCCACCAACCACTCTCCGTCAGCTTGCACTAAAGGTAATTCTGCCGACACCTCGGCGATAATTTCCGGTAACTGTTGATCGACCGTGCGCGATCGCACGCTGCTGAGGGCCAAATCAACGCATTCTTGCAGCGTCAGCGATTCTACATTCCATTGGACTCGCCCGCTTTCTAAGTGAGAAAGAGTTAAGAAATCCTGCACGAGTTTCCGCATTCTATCGGCATCGCCGAGGGCAGTTTCTAACATGATTTGCCGCAATTCTGGGGGCATATCTGGTTCGGAGTTCAAACTTTCCAAACAAACTTGAATCGTAGAAAGAGGAGTGCGGAGTTCGTGTCCGGTGATGGCAATTAGATTGCTGCGAGTTCGGTCTAATGCTTCTAATTGTTGGTTAAGTTCTTCTAAATGAGCGTAGGTTTCTGCTTGAATTAAGGCGGCTCCGAGTTGGGTGGCGATCGCCTCTACTAAAGCAATTTCGTCTTCTTCCCAAGGTAAAACTGATCGGCACTGGTGCATTTCCACCATTCCCAAAACCCGCCCCTGATAAAGCACTGGCACCATTAACCAAGAGACAATTTGCCAATTTTTTACAGTTTTTTTCAGGGATTTTGTATTGACAATCAGCGGGTGTTGTGATGCGTCTTGGATGTAAACTCGCTCTTGCCGCGCCACCGCGTCGCTCCATATTTGATTGTCGTGCAACAGCCAAGTCTGATCCAGCATGGAACTAGCGCCCGGAGCCAAAAACTCGCGATCGATTTTGACCGCCACATCTGTGGCCTTGCACCGATAAATCAAACACCGGCTTGCCGACAGGGCAGTACCCAGTTCTTGGACTGCAACTTCGACGATTTCTTGCGGGTTGAGAGACTGCCGCATTGCCGTGGTAATTAAGTTTACCAGGCGTTCTTTGCGTTCCTGAGCGGCGATGGCGCTGTATGCTTTGAGCAGTTTGTGCTGGCCTGCTTGCAAATAGGTTACTAAGCGTTCGGTAAAAGCATCGCTCAATTTTGGATTGGGAATTTTTGAGTTTTTTCCCGTAATTATGTCGGGTTTGGCGGCTTTGGAAGTGGCGGATTTCCTCGTTTTTTTCGGTGTTTTGACGAGCTTGTAAGCAGTTCGTGCTCGATCGATCTTTTCGGTCAATTCCGGGCGATAATTGACAATTCTATCGAGCAACAATGCGGCAGCTTTGGAGCTTACCTCGCGATCGAACGTCCAAATTCCTTCAAATCTGCGAGCTTGATCCATCAACTGTGGCCCGCGATCGTCCTGGTTGTCGATCGGCACAATTTTTTCTTGACAAATCAGGCAAGTTGAGTAGTTTTGCCCCAGCACTACTAAGTGCCACTCTTTACTTAATCCGTCCTCCGGTGCAAACGCCACAGTTTCGTGACACTCCGAAGCATTTTTAAAGTCAGTTTCCGGTGCTGCCAGCACGTATACCTGAGACGAGCGTGAGGCAATTCGCCGGTAGCGGTGAGCTTCCTGGCGGTAGAAGCGCTCTCGCTGAAAGCTTGCAATGACTAGCGGTTCGTCGTCGGAACCCGCCAAAACTAAGTCTTCCATCGCGTGAGACAGGGCTGTCATGGAAGATTTGAAATAAATTTGTGCCCGCAGTTGGGGCAAAGCTTGCAGAAGTTCTGCCAGTAGCGAAATAGGGACGATCATCTAGCCTTAAACGTGCATTTTTGCCGATGACAAAACAGGATCGATAGGAGGTTTAGAGCGATCCCTTTTCAGTATCTGATACATTTATGCTTCATAACACGACTGTTTAAGTCATATCATGCTAGGCATATCATTTAGACGAATCTAAGCAGAGGTATGCCTCCAAGACCTTGAGTTCATCCCAAAGTCACCTGTTTTTACCTCTAGGTTTTGACGCCAACTCATCTATTCAGGCTTCGATTCGGGCGTTAGCACTCTCACCATTCAGACTTGTTAGGCACCGCTTGCGGACCTCTTGCATTATACTATTCTTGAGGTATTTGATATCAGTGCCATCTGTATCGGTTTTTGGCGAACCGGTTTTTGGCGATCGATCGGGCTAATCGGCAATTAAACTTTCAAAAATCACAAATAATTGGCCGTTAGTTTTTAACTAACGGCCAATTATTTTGAGGACTTATATCCAATCTGGTTAGATGCGGAATGATGCCAAGGGTGCGAGCATCATCGCGAGATCTTAAGCTCGCACTGAACTCGGACAATTATTATTCCGATGAAGCGCGGAAACGATTTTCACCAAAATCTATGAAGAAAAAGGGTTTCGGACACCTAGTTTGTAAGTCCTATATTTTGTTTGAGGCCTAGCGCCTAAGTATAAATGCTGCGGCTGTGGTTGTATTAGGCTAGTTCGCCCCCTTCGTCGCTGCCGCCCGGAGATGATTTGTAGAGAGCATCTAATTGTTCGCGGGCGTCTTGGACAGTCAGCGAACGCATCACTAACAGTGGCTCATTGACTATGTTTCCCTGTTCGTCTAAAAGTTCTGGATGCGGTACAGATTGAGAGCCAGGATAGGATGGGTGGCGATTATTTGCCATGAATTGTTGAGGACGCTGAGACTCCATACCAACGGTGACTAGACTGCGGATTAAGTTACCGACTGCCAGAAAGGCAAGAACGGTAAAAGCTAAAATATAAAGCAGGTGCAACATTATCTTCTCCTCCGGGCTAAACAGCCACACAGCAATTTACAAAAGTGTTTCAGCAAGTAATAACTTATTAACTGGAAATCTGTTTGAGGTTGTCAAGTGGGCCGCCACATTTCCCAAGGTTGGGGATTTGACTGCAAATTTAACTTGAACTCGCTTCCTTATTTTCCAGGGGGAGCTGACTGCAATGAGCGAAAGCGTGCCGATACTTGCCAGCATTCGGCGAGCAGTCTGTGCCACGGCATCAGTGCTGTGGTTTCAATCCCAACTTGACCTCCGGTTGCTTGAAATAGACCTTTAGCTGCGCCTACTTCTTGCTGAGCCTGTTTGACTCGCGCCAGCAAGTCAGATTGCTCCTCGTCGCTGAGAAAGGGCATTTCCTCAGTTTCTAAGAGGTTTGCCGATCGGTCGAACCAGTAATTGAAATCCTCTAACAGCGGTTCCAGTAACGCTTTGAGCAATTCTGATTCGGGCAAGTTGGAATTAAGCATGGATCAAAATTGGGTTATTTATCTATTATAGTCTTAGACGGTCTTTACAAATTGTAACATATTTTTAACAAAAATTCAAGGGTTTCACAACAATTAGTAGGTGGGTGTGAATAAATTTAACTGTGTCAGCAGCCATTTTTGAGTCGAAATCCCAAAAATCTGCCAAATTAGTTAGCGATCTCACGGGTGGTTAGAAACCGGGTTTTTTCAGGCAATACTTCGTTACACTCCACCAAAATAGTAAAAAACCAGGTTTCTGAGAGTCGGAGTGCGCCTCCCACTAAACCTCGCAACCATCAGGGCCGTTGCTGTAATTTTCCAGGGTGTCCCCCAACCTGAAGTCGGCGCTTGCTGTCCCAATCTGAGTAATATAGAAGCAACTGCCACTAAATTAATTGCTAATTCAGCCGATGTCTAGCTCAGAATCCATGTCCCCTCCAGAAGAGTCCGTTAAGATTGAGTTGCCCCGCACGAGTGAGTCGGAGGCACTAAAAAAAATTCGCCACACCACGTCCCACGTTATGGCGATGGCGGTGCAGAAGTTATTTCCCAAGGCGCAAGTGACGATCGGCCCTTGGATTGAAAACGGTTTCTATTATGACTTTGACACTCCCGAACCTTTTACGGAACAGGATTTAAAAGCCATTAAAAAAGAGATGATCAAAATCATCAACCGTAAATTGCCTGTAATTCGGGAAGAAGTCAGCCGCGAGGAAGCGGAACGCAGAATTAAGGAAATTAACGAACCTTACAAATTAGAAATTTTAGAAGGTTTGATCGAACCGATTACTCTTTACCATGTGGGCGAGGAATGGTGGGATTTGTGCGCCGGGCCTCACTTAGAAAATACCAGTGAGTTGAATCCAAAGGCGATCGAGCTAGAAAGCCTAGCAGGCGCGTACTGGCGCGGCGACGAAACCAAAGCTCAGTTACAGCGCATTTACGGCACTGCTTGGGAAACTCCCGAACAATTAGCAGCATACAAACACCGCAAAGAAGAAGCATTAAGGCGCGATCACCGCAAATTAGGCAAAGAATTAGGCTTATTTATTTTTGCCGATGCGGTGGGCCCGGGTTTGCCTTTGTGGACGCCGAAAGGCACTGTTTTGAGAAGTATTTTAGAAGATTACTTGAAACAAGAACAAATCAAGCGCGGCTATTTGCAAGTAGTGACTCCGCACATCGCCAGAGTCGATTTGTTCAAAATTTCCGGCCACTGGCAGAAATACAAAGAAGATATGTTTCCGCTGATGGCGGAGGATGAAGAAGCGGCAGCAAACGAACAGGGTTTTGTCATGAAACCGATGAACTGCCCTTTTCACATTCAAATTTACAAAAGCGAATTGCGTTCCTATCGCGAATTGCCGATGCGGTTGGCGGAATTCGGCACAGTTTACCGCTACGAACAATCGGGAGAATTGGGCGGTTTAACGCGGGTGCGCGGCTTTACGGTGGATGATTCCCACTTATTTGTCACGCCGGAACAGTTAGATGCTGAATTCTTGAATGTGGTGGATTTGATTCTGTCAGTCTTCAAGAGTCTGCAACTGAAAAACTTTAAAGCGCGTTTGAGTTTCCGCGATCCGAACAATTTAGAGAAATACATCGGTTCCGATGAAGCTTGGGAAAAGGCTCAAGGTGCAATCCGCCGCGCGGTGGAAACTTTGGGCATGAATTATTTTGAGGGAATTGGAGAAGCGGCTTTTTACGGGCCGAAACTCGATTTCATTTTCCAAGATGTTTTGGATAGAGAATGGCAATTAGGAACTGTTCAGGTAGATTACAATTTGCCAGAACGTTTTGATTTGGAATATGTCGCTGAAGACGGCACTCGCAAGCGTCCGGTGATGATTCACCGCGCTCCTTTCGGTTCTTTGGAACGCTTGATCGGGATTTTGATCGAGCAGTATGCGGGCGATTTTCCGCTGTGGTTGGCGCCGATTCAGGTGCGGTTGTTGCCTGTCAGCGCCGAGTTTTTGCCGTTTGCGAAGGAAGTGGCCGCGAAGATGAAAATGCTCGGAATGCGCGCTGAAGCTGATGAGAATAGCGAGCGTTTGGGCAAGTTGATTCGCAATGCTGAGAAGGATAAAATTCCGGTGATGGGTGTTGTGGGTGCGAAGGAAGTTGAGGCGAATAGTTTGAATATTCGGACTCGGGCTTCTGGGGAGTTGGGGGCGATTTCGGTTGATGAAGTGATTGGAAGGTTGCAGGCGGCGATTAGCAGTTATGGGGACTTTTAGGGAATTTTAATCGCCGATTTTAGAACGGGCGAGACGCCCGTTCCACAATTAACTTAATGGGCGTCTCTCCCGTTCCACGATTCACTTAACGGGCGAGACGCCCGTTCCACAATTAATACAAATGATAAGCTGTTGTGCATTTAATTTTCACAATCCTCTCCCTTGCCTTTGCGGGCGGGTGATGCTGAACCAATTGTAGATTTACAAGCGTTATTAAATGGGGTTTACGATCGCGCCGCCTATGACTTTAGAATAGATTACACCGCCGCACCCGTTCCCCCGCTGCCAGAACCAGATGCTGCTTGGGCTGATGCTTTGTTGCGGGAGAGGGGATTGAGAGGATGATGGATGGAGGTTGAAGTGCGATCGCACAGATATTAGTCGCTCAGATATAATTAAATAACCCAAAGTGGCGAGAAAAAGTTATGGCAGATATTCAAATCAGCGTAGAAGGACAAGATGCAGTTGCGGCTACCGAGGAATTATTTGCGATTTCTGGGTTGTCGGGAAATTGGGAAACAACCGGGGATGATGAAAAAGAGGGACTTTTAGTAACAATTGGCGCTATTGTGGGTATTGTTGGCGGGAGTTTAGCAATAGCAGAACAAATTCGGAAGTGGTATCAAGAGTATAAAAAAGGGAAGTCTGGCAAAAAGATCGAGAAAGTTTTGCTGATTGGTCGGCGCGGGCGGCGGTTGCTGTTGGAAAATGCGACGATCGACCAAATTAAGCAAATCCTAGACGAATAAGCCTCTTTGACCTGATTTCCCCAGTCCGCGAAGGCGGACGAAAGTTTGTGTACGATCGGTTTCAACAGGCGACTCCGATCGGCAGGGAGAAATATTCCAACCAGATGAGCAAAATATCCGGAAACGAGAAAAACAAGAAGGAAGCTATCTTTAATCTTATTCAATATATTTTATTTAGCTAGAGCTTAAAAACTCTGGCGGGCAGTCGGGGAAAGCATCACCTGTCAACCTTACATAACTCCCTACCGTGAGAATCCTGCACCTCGATCTCAAAACTGTTCAAAGTGATTATGTCGAATTTCGCTATTTTTTAGACAATCCTAATAATTATCAATCGCGACGGCTGTCTCTGACAGAAATTGCCGATCTAATTAATATTGTGGAACAGGATTATTATGTTGCTTTACCAGAAAGCTATCCTGTTACGGGAAAACGCTTATTTGACTGGCTCGATGGCACGGATAGCCTGTTTTCTCAAAAAATCCAAGAGTTGACTGGAGAAAGCATAATTTTAGCCATTGCTGTGGCAGAAAAACTCGCTCATTTGCCTTGGGAAGTGCTGCACGACGGTAAGGATTTTTTAGTGGCAAAACCACAGCCGATTATTCCTATTCGCTGGGTGTCTTCTGACAGCATTAAAAAGTTGTCGGTTGATGAGGCAAAGCCGGAAAATAGAGCGCTCAATCTCTTGTTTATGGCAGCTTCGCCCGAAGATGCAAAACCTGTGCTGGATTTTGAGAAGGAAGAAGGATTGATTCTGACAGCAACGGCGCGGCAACCTTTAGCATTGATAGTTGAAGAAAGTGGCTGTTTGACGCAATTGGGAGATTTAGTTAATAGTCACCAGCGGGGATATTTTGATATTTTTCATTTAACTGGTCATGCGACAATTAATGAGGAAAAACCGCGTTTTTATACAGAAACAGAGACTGGTAAAATTTATCTAGCTAGCAGTCAAGATATTGCTAAAGCGTTCAATCTCCGTCCTCCAAAACTAATGTTTCTCTCCGGTTGTCGCACCGGACAACGTGGCGAATCGGGGTCGGTTCCTTGTTTGGCTGAAGAATTGCTGAGTTTCGGAGTAAAAGCTGTTTTAGGTTGGGGGAAAAAGGTTTCAGATGGGGATGCGACTGCTGCGGCTGCGGCACTGTATTCTAGTTTGGCGGCGGGCTATGAATTGACGGAGGCTTTGGCTAAAACTTATCAAGCTTTGATTGAAAACCAGGCGCGGGATTGGCATTTGTTGCGGCTTTATGTAGCAGGAAATTTGCCCGTAAATTTGGTTACAACTTTGCGGACTCCCCAGCGCAAATCCGCACCGAAACCGACGGTTACAAAACAGTTTTTGGATGCTGAGGAAAAGGTGAAAGTCCCAACTCGCGAAACTTTTGTGGGACGGCGGCGGCAGATACAATATTGTTTGAAAGCCTTGAAACCTCCCTCGGATCGATTAGGTGTCTTGATTCACGGGATGGGGGGTTTGGGTAAGAGTAGTTTGGCGTCGAGATTGTGCGACAGATTGACGGAATTTGAAAGCATTATTTGGTCGGGTAAAGTTGATGAAGCGCGTTTGCTGAGTAAGTTGGGCGACAAGTTGCAGAAGTTGCAGCGAGATGATTTGCAGCGAGATGATGAGGAGTTGAAATATCGCTTGCGTAACTTATTTTTGGGTTTGGAAGAAATAGCCGATTCCTCCACCTCTCCGGGTGTAGGCGGGAATTTGAAGCCTTTTTTATTGGTTTTGGATGATTTTGAAAATCATCTAGAAGCGCGACCAAATAGTGGCTATGTGTTGCAGCCGGAAATGGCAAGGATTTTAGATGCTTTGGTTTGGGCACTTAAAGAAACTAATGGGCCTCACCGTTTAATTCTAACTTGTCGTTACGATTTTGCTTCGCCGCTGTTGCGGGATTTCTACAAGCAGGGTTTGGATGGTTTTAAAGACGCAGATTTGCAGAAAAAATGCAGTTGGCTTTTGGCTTTGGCGCCCTGTTCTAAGGTGGATAAGGAGTTGCAATTGCAAGCGCAAAATTTGGCGGATGGAAATCCTCGCTTGTTGGAACGGCTGGACTTGGTGTTGCTAGCTGAACAACTGGATGTAACTGTGATTTTGGAACGGATGCAGGAGAAAACTGCGGAGTTTCGGGAAGAGATTTTGAATGAGGAATTGTTGAAGCAGCTATCGCCTGAATTGACAAAGATGCTGGAGTTGGCATTAGTTTATCAGTTGCCCGTACCGAGGGAGGCGATCGCGGCTGTTTGTAAAAGTATTGTTGAAATTGACAAAATTATCGATCGGGCAATAGCCTTGGGTTTGCTAGAAATGAGTCCAGATTCATCGCTGCGAGTGCCCCGGATTTTGTCGCTGAATTTGCCGGAGGATAGCGAAGGTTTGCACCGACAAGCGGCTGAGGTTTTGTATCGTCTCTGGTGGGAGGAAGCGGAATCTTCTAGGGAGGAACAGGCGTTAGAAACTTATCGGTTGGCGATGCTGGGAAAGGTAGAAAAGGTTGCGGTGAAAATGGCCCATGTTTTGACGAATAATTGGATAAATCAAAGTCGATTTCGGGAAGCTGTGAAAACTTGTGAGGAGACTTTAGCAGTTTTTCCCGATTATCGCATTTTCCACAGTTTGGCTCGTTCGGAGGCTGAATTGGGTAAAACAGATGCCGCCAAAAAGTATTACCAACAAGCACTAGATGAGTGTCCGCTAGCAGACGAAACAGGAAAGGCAGGCATTCTTCACAATCTAGCAGGAATTTATGCCAATCAAGGGGATGTAGCCGGGGCGCTCGCACTTTATGAACAATCTCTGGAACTTTGGGAAAAGATTGGCGCTGTCCGAGGGAAAGCTGGTAGTTTGCACGAACTAGCAATAATTTATGCCAATCAAGGGAAAGTAGCCCGGGCGATCGCACTTTATGAACAATCTCTGGAAATTTACGAAAAGATTGGCGATGTTCAAGGGAAAGCTGCTAGTTTGCACCAACTAGCAGGAATTTATGCCAATCAAGGGAAAGTAGCCCGGGCGCTCGCACTTTATGAACAATCTCTGGAACTTAAGGAAAAGATTGGCGATGTTCAAGGGAAAGCTGCTAGTTTGCACCAACTAGCAAGAATTTATGCCGATCAAGGGGATGTAGCCGGGGCGATCGCACTTTATGAACAATCTCTGGAACTTTGGGAAAAGATTGGCGATGTTCAAGGGAAAGCTGCTAGTTTGCACCAACTAGCAATAATTTATGCCAATCAAGGGAAAGTAGCCCGGGCGCTCGCACTTTATGAACAATCTCTGGAAATTTACGAAAAGATTGGCGATGTTCAAGGGAAAGCTGCTAGTTTGCACTGTCTGGCAGGAATTTATGCCAATCAAGGGGATGTAGCCGGGGCGATCGCACTTTATGAACAATCTCTGGAACTTGAGGAAAAGATTGGCAATGTTCAA